>CAZTWH010000124.1:0-3350 GCA_964617575.1 uncultured Dehalococcoidia bacterium | reverse complement strand
CGGAGTCGGGGTCATAGAAGCCGCAAGAGGAACTCTCTTCCACGACTACTGGCTCGATAAGGAGGGGATGATAGAAAGGGTGAACCTCATAGTCGCAACCGTAAATAATAACGCCTCAATAAATATGAGCATAAAGAAGGCAGCCCAGGGTCTCATAAAGAACTTCAAAGTGGACGAGGGGATACTCAACATGGTCGAGATGGCTTTCAGAGCCTACGACCCCTGCTTCGCATGCGCAACCCACGCAATAGGCGAAACGCCCCTCATAATCAATATCCGCTCAAAGGACGGAGAGCTCATAAAAGAAATAAGAAGACCCTGAATAGAATTTCCCCCACCATACCCCCTTGACAACCCCCCTCTTTATCCTTATAATTGCGACTGGTTGCAGAAGCAATAAAGTGCAGATGCGAGGAAATTCGGTTAAGGGGGGTATGAGATGGCTGGATTTATGAAGAGGGGGATAGTGGGGGGGCTTATTTTTCTTCTTATTGTGGGGGTTATGGTTTTTGGCGGGTGTGGGAAGGCGACTCCTGCGGAGACCCCGTCGCCGGCACCTGCGGAGACGCCGTCGTCTGCGCCGAAACATCCATCCGCGCTTAAGCCTCTTATAAGCCTTGTTGGGGAGGAGGGGCTTTCGGTTATGAATCTTACGGGGTACAGGGCTGCCGCCCTCGCTATGGAGAGGCTCGGTTTTGATAGAGGGGATGAGGGGGTTCTTCTCATCACCGATGCGGGGAATCCCGTTATAGGGACGGGGGAGGGATATCCCTCCCGCTACTATACGACGGAGGGGGCTGTAGATGGAGCCTCGGCGACATCCGGGTGCACCGCGGGCTCCGGGAACCTTATCATCGTGAACCGGAGCATTTATGACCCCCTCTGGTTCGCCTTCTTCAGCAAGAAGGCTAAAAAGTGCATCTATCTTGAGGCGAGCGGAGATGTTCTCGGAAAATGGCTTGAAAGGGAGGCGAAGGGGGAGGACATTACTGATGAATTCCTCAAAGTCTCCTCGGACAAGCTTTTTTCCAAAATCTCCGTTGTTGGTCTTGACCCTGACCTTCTCATAACGGAAAAGGGAGCCCGCGCTTGGGATGTAAACTTCAAGGAGAAGACCCTCGGGGGGAATGAGTTTTCAATCGTCACCATATGCTCCGTCTGGGCGAAGGGGATGAGGTATGACTTCATAAAGGCGGCTGAGCTTCACAACCATATCTGTCCCGGTCTTACGAGCGGTATCTTCATCATCCGCTACCTTGCCGAGCATTACCCTCCGGGGGAGGGGGAGTACTATGCGGTCTGGGCTATACCGCCCTGGTGCAAGGACGACGCCTTCCAGGCAGTTTTTGATTCCACAGTCGGGAAGAGGCGCATGGCTGTGATGTACCTCCCGAAGGATATCCAGAAGAAACTTAAGCCGGAATATCAGAATATAGCAGGGATATACATAAAATTTAACAAGAAGACGGGGGAGGCGAGGGCTATTGTTCTTGGCTTTGACTGGAACAAGCTGTGCAAGGACTGCGGGATAAGCAGGAAGGACTTCAGGGACTTTAAGACTTATAAATGGTGGTGGGTGAGGCTTAGGTCGGATGTTCTTATGATGGATCATTCTCCGGATGAATATGTATCGACGCTTAAAGAGGCGGACCTCGGAAAGCCCGGATCCATAAAGAAGCTTATGGGGGAGTGGATGAAGGTGGGGGCGAATCCGCTTTCCAGGCTCGGACTTATGGCTGAATAAGGGAAAGGGGGTAGTATGTGCGCGCCCATAAGCGTGTTCACAAAAGGAACGGTGAGTAGCTGCACAGGGGTTTGCCGTGTATGGCCCCAGATCATAGGCTTGGTAGCCCTGGTCGGGCTCTTTGTCTGGAACTTCGTTAAGGGTTTCAGGTCGCGGGGGAAATAAATTAAGTATCAGCTATCCGGCAAGGCGCCGGTAAGAGGGCGTTTATCGCCTAAGGGGATTTTTGCCCTAATTCAAATATAGGGGGTAAAAATGAGAGCAAAGCTTATTATAGGAGTGGTGTGCATTATAGGGATAGCCTTGGTCTCGTGGTCTATGGCTTCCACCCTGACTAAAACAGATTACAACGCCTTGGGTCTTGCCGAATATGAAGCCGGAAATTATGAAAAGGCGGTGGAGTACTTCACGAAAGCGATAGAAAAGGACCCGAATAACGCCATAATCTACTACAATCGCGGGCTCGCTTATACCGAAATAGGGAAAAAGAAGCGTATGGACCCGAATGAGAAGGCGATAGCGGATTTCAGCAAAGCGATAGAGCTAAACCCGAATTTTGCGGATGCGTATTATAACCGGGGACTTCTTTACTGCGGAATCGGTCATTCGGGCATACATCACTATCATAAGCTTCCGACGGAACCATGGCCCCCGCAAATAGAGGAGAGGTATAAAAAGGCTCTCGCCGACTTCAATAAATGCCTTGAATTAGACCCTGACTATGCTCTGGCTCACGCCGGGAAAGGAAATCTGTTTTACAAATATTATGACAATTATGAGGACATGAAAAAAGCGATCGCAGAGTACAATAAGGCTCTTGAGGGGGCGGATTTCATTCTGCGAAAAGCGGGTAAGAAGGGTCTTGCGGGGGTTTATTATAGCAGAGGAAGAGCCTATACATACATGGGACTCTGGGATAAAGCGGAATCGGATTACCTCAAAGCTATAGAGCTGGATCCCAACTGCCGCATTGCGCTCGGTCATCTGGCTCATCTATATATTGACCTTGAACGATACCCGGAGGCGCTTGAGCTTTGCGCAAGATATGAGAAAGCCGCCGGAGGAGCGAGCGTTCACAGCCTGGACTTCAAGGGCACCGCTTATTATCACCTCGGGGAGTACGATAAAGCTATAAAGGCTTTTGAAGAACTGGCTGCTTCCTCCCACTGGCCCACGATGACCTTAAAGGCATACAGATACCTCGGGATGATACATAAGGCGAAAGGGGAAAAGGAAAAGGCGGAGAAATATTTCAAGAAGACGATAGATTTAGCCACCGGAATCATCACAAAAGGAGGCAAAAAAGTCGCCACCCCCATCGCCATAGCATATTACCACAGGGGTCTTGTCTATGCCGAACTCGGAGAATACGAGAGGTCCATACAAGACCTCTCCAAAGTTATAGAACTGAAAGCAGCCTCGGACCGCGAATACGGACACGAAAATTACTACATAAAAGCCCATATAGCCCTGGGAAAGGTCTATTCCGAGATGGGCGAAAAGGAAAAAGCAAGGGAGTATCTTGAAAGAGCATTAGAATTGCTAAAGCGACCGGGAGGACCCGAACCGATAAAGAAGAAGGTGAAGGAGCTTATCAAAAACTTGA
>CAZTWH010000123.1:0-3366 GCA_964617575.1 uncultured Dehalococcoidia bacterium | reverse complement strand
GGTGTTGTTGAGTGCATAGATTTCCTGAGGGATGTGAATCTTGGGAAGGAGGTAAAGGTTGGCGAGAGGGTTGGGGTTATAGGTGGGGGGAATGCCGCTATAGATGCTGCCCGTGTTGCTTTGAGGCTTGGTGCCCGTGAGGTGACCATATTCTACAGGAGGACGAGGGCTGAGATGCCGGCTTCTCCGGAGGAGGTTGAGGCTGCTCTTGAGGAGGGGATAAAGATAGAGTTTCTCTGTGCCCCCTCGAAAGTTGAGAGAAAGGATGGGAGGCTTGTTCTTGAGAATATAAGGATGAAACTTGGTCCTCCTGATGAATCGGGCAGACCTCGTCCCGAGCCCATACCGGGGAGTGAGTTTAAGGTTGAGCTTGACAATCTCATAGCTGCTATAGGTCAGAGACCGGTTATACCTTCCGGGTTTGGGGTTGAGACGGGGAGGGGGAATGTGGTTATAGCTGATGAGAGGACGCTTATGACGAAGAGGGAGGGGGTGTTTGTTGCCGGTGATGCTTATCTTGGACCCTCCTCTATAGTTGAGGCTATAGGGACGGGGAGGAAGGCTGCTATGGAGATAGACAAGTTCCTTGGCGGGAAGGGGGAGCTTCCTCGGAGGAAACCCGAGTGGGAGAAGGCTTCGAGACCGACATTTATAGAGAGGGAGGTTGAGAAGAAGAGGGTTAAAATACCCTGTCTTGAGGTTAAGGAGAGGGTAAAGAGCTTCTCTGAGGTTGAGCTTGGGCTTTCGAGGGAAGATGCGATATATGAGGCTAACAGGTGCTGGAGGTGTGACCTTGTTGAATGAGGGGGAAGGATGGCGAGGACTGTAGTTCCTTTTGGACCCCAACATCCTGTTTTACCCGAGCCTATACAGCTTCAGCTCATCTGTGAGGATGAGAGGGTTGTGGATGTTGTTCCCGTTATAGGTTATATTCACAGGGGGATAGAGGGGGCTGCGGAGAAGAGGGGTTTCAGGCAGAATGTTTTTATCTGCGAGAGGATATGCGGGATATGCAGTTTTATTCATGCTTTAAACTACTGCCTTGTTATAGAGGCTTCGATGGGTGTTGAGGTTCCTCCGAGGGCTAATCTTCTTCGTGTTATATGGAGCGAGCTATCGAGGATTCACAGTCATATGCTCTGGCTCGGGCTTCTTGCGGATTCTTTCGGATTTGAGAGCCTCTTTATGCAGTGCTGGAGGGCGAGGGAGAAGATACTTGATGCCCTTGAGCTCACATCGGGACACAGGGTTATTCAGTCGACATGTGTTATAGGGGGGGTGAGGAGGGATATAAGGGGGGAGACGGAGGAGGGCTTAAAGAGGCTTCTCAAGGAATTCAAGGAGATGTATGATGTTATCTTCAATGTGCTCAAGAACGATTACACGATAAAGGCGAGGACTGTTGAGAAGGGGATACTTCCTAAGGATGTTGCGTGGAAGCTTGGTGCTGTTGGACCCACTTTGAGGGGGAGCGGGCATGCTTGGGATATAAGGATGACGGGTTATGCCGCTTACGGGGAGCTCGGATTTGAGCCCGTTGTTGAGGAGGGCTGCGATTCCTATGCGAGGACCCTTGTCAGGGCTGGCGAGATATATACCTCTCTTGACCTTATCTGGAAAGCTCTTGAGAGGCTTCCCAAGACGGATGGGGAGATAATGGTTAGGGTTGAGGGTTATCCCGAGAAGGAGGCTATAGCGAGGACGGAGCAGCCGAGGGGGGAGCTTATATATTATGTGAAGGGTAATGGGACGAGGTTTCTTGAGAGGCTTAAGGTTAGGACCCCGACATTTGCGAACATACCGACCCTTCTTGTGATGCTTCCGGGTTGTGAGCTTGCGGATGTTCCTGTTATAACGCTATCGATAGACCCTTGTATAGCTTGTACGGAGAGGTGAGAGTATGCCTTGGATGCTTCCGACGATAATAAAAAATCTATTCTCGAAGCCTGCGACGAGGAAATATCCCTTTGAGAAGAGGGAGCCTTTTGAGGCGACGAGGGGAAGGCTATACTGGGATATGGAGAAGTGCGATCTATGTGGGGATTGTGCGAGGATATGTGCTTCGAGCGCTATAGAGGTTGATGAGGAGAAGGGTGAGATAAGGTGGGACCCCTTCAAATGCATATACTGCAGGCTCTGTGTTGAGTCCTGCCTTCAGAAGGCTATAACCATGGACAAGCATTACATGCCCCCTGAATATGAAAAGAGGGTTGAAATTATAACCCGGAAGAAGGAATAAATCCTGTGCTTTGAAGTTAAAAATCTCAATTTTAATCGGGATATTGGTTGTGGCGGGAGTGGGAATCTGGTTTGCGGTTCAAACCGGGGAAGTAAATCAGCCGGAAACTCCTGTTGAGTCAGAGGAGGGAAAACCACAAATAATTTTGATTTCTGTCTATGACAACTATCAGGTAGACTCGGAACTTAAAACTGCTTGGGGTTTTGCCACTATAATAAGAACTCCTCAGGAACTATTACTTTTTGATACCGGAGGAAATTCGGAAATTTTGCTTTTCAATATGAAAAAATTAGGCGTGGACCCTTCTTCGATCAAAAAAGTAGTTATTTCTCACATTCATGGCGATCATTTGGGAGGATTGGAAGGTTTTTTGGAGATAAACAGGAGTGTCATTGTCTTCATCCCGAGTTCCTTTCCGAAATCCGTTAAAAACATGATAACCAAAAAGGGAGCAGAATTTGTGGAAATCTCGGCTCCGGGAAAAATTTCCGATTTTATTTATACAACAGGAGAGCTTTACGGACCTCCGGAAGAGCAATCTTTGATTATTGATTCGAAAAAGGGATTGGTGGTTATTACGGGCTGTGCTCACCCCGGAATTGTGAATATTATAAAGAGGGCTAAAGAATTGATGAAAAAAGATAAGGTATACTTGGTTTTAGGAGGATTTCACCATCCTTCCCTATCCTGCATTAAAGAATTTAAAGAATTGCAAGTTAAAATGGTCGCTCCATCTCATTGCACAGGTGATCTGGTAGCGGATAAAAGATAAACCTGTTCTTTTAATTGGGAGGTGGAGAGAATCTCGTCCTTATTCCTCATAATCCAGTTTCTTGGTTATCTCTCGCAGGACTTCTTCCATTTCCGGGGAGAGCTTTAGCGGGGCTTCCGCCTTCTTTCGGTAGGCCTCGGCATCGTATTTTGCTTCCATAGCTTTGATCATCTCTTTGAGCTGAGGATTTTGTTCCACAGCCATGCTCAGACGCTTATACTGCTCCTCACCCCGCTTTTTTATCTCATCAAGGTCGAGCAAAAACTCGTAGAGCGCAGATAGAGTGCTCAGGAGGTAATATTGCCCTGTATTATCCTCTTCCAGCCTGGCATAAAAGGGGAGAGGGACTATCAGC
>CAZTWH010000122.1:0-3382 GCA_964617575.1 uncultured Dehalococcoidia bacterium | reverse complement strand
TTGTTATCGTCTCGCCGAGCTTTCCCTTTATATCCCCCCTTGCTATAAGCTCGGATATTATTCCGTCAAGGGCTTTATCGACGGCCCCCGTTGCTCCTCCGGGTTTCTCAACGCCTTCGAAGAGGTTTACTATGATGGCGTCGGCTTGTATCTGGGTTGCGTCTCCTTTTACAGCCCTTATATTCATATCCCCTCCCCGAACTCCTCGATTCCGAGCTCAAGAAGCTTCCCCCTCCTAATCTTATCCCCCTCCCACCCGGCTATTTCGTAGAATATATCCCTTGCTTTTAAGAACTCCTCCTTATTTATTTTCGTTCCCTTTAAAGGCTCTGATTTTAGGGCGTTTTTGAAGAAGAATTCCGGAAGCTCATCTTCCTCGGGTTTTACCCCCTCCCTCATATTGAAGAGTCTTGCGAGGGTGAGCCCCCTCTCCCCTACCTTTAAAAGGTCGAAGAGGGATGTCCTCCATCCCGTTGAAGCCTCCACGAGCTTTACGAGCTGGGAAGGTGAGAGGGGAACGAAGTTGCAGAAACATAATGAGTTTCTGAGGAAATTGAAGCATATCCAGTGGTAAAGGACCCTCATCTTATCGGGTCCGAGGTCATGAAGCTCAAGGGGCTCGATATAACCTATGATCTCCCTTATCTCCTCAAGACCGGGACCACCGCTCATGAAAAGGTTGTCGTGGATGTTATGGCAGTGGTCGGCACCTGTTGTCGAGACCGCATATCCCATACCCATCCCCATCTTGAATCTCGGCTCATGCATCGGTATCTCCTGACCCTTTATATGAAGGGCGAATTCTTTCCCTCCGAGGACCTCCGAAGCCCTTCTTATACCCTCAGCGAGGATATCGCCTATCCCCTCCCTCCTCGCTATTTTCTCTATAAGGGAAAGCATCGAGCCCGGGTCCCCGAATTTTATATCCTCCTTTATGATCCCTTCCTCCGCGAGCTTCATCGCGAAAGCTATAACCATGCCCGTAGAAATGGTATCAAGACCGTATTTATTGCAGAGCTCGCTCCCCTTTGATATGGCTTTGAGGTCGAATATATCGCAGTTTGAACCTATGGAGGCTATCGTCTCATATTCGGGTCCCCCGTATTTGGGGCTAACATAATAGGGCTCCTTTATCTCGACTATCCTTTTACATCTTAATGGGCATGCGAAACAACTTCCCCTCCCTTTAAGGAAGGAAAGGAGAGCTCTGCCCGTTATACTATCGGCTTTCGGACTTGCGCCATCATCGAAGTATCTTACGGGGAGACCGCAGTTTCTATTCAGAAAGCTCACTATTCCGGCGGTTCCGAGCTCGGATGTGCTCCTCGCGCCGGGATTTTTCCTAAAGTTATCTCTCAGCCACTTTGATATTCTTAAGACCTCCTCTTTATCTTTTATGGGAAGCTCCTTCCTCCCCCTCACGGCTATGGCTTTAATATTCTTTGAGCCCATGAGGGCTCCCATACCCGTTCTCCCGGCGGCGTGGTGGAGGTCGTTTATAACACATGCGAATCTCACAAGCCTTTCTCCGGCTGGACCTATCTGGGCTATTCTCACAAGGGGGTCTCCGAGTTCGTCTTTTATAGCATCTTCAACCTCCCCCGTTTCCCTGCCCCAGAGCTTTGATGCATCCCTTATCTCAACCTTCCCGTCGTTTATATATATGTAAACAGGTTTTGGAGCCTTTCCTTTTATAACTATGGCATCGAAGCCCGCTTTTTTCAGCTCGGCTCCCCAGTATCCCCCAACTTCGGATGTTCCGAAGGCTCCCGTTAAGGGGGATTTCCCTCCAACAGCATTCCTCCCGCATCCCCCTACGGGGACGCCCGTTATAACACCCGGCGCGAATATGAGAAGACTATCTTCCGAAAAGGGCTCTGTTTTCGGAGCCTGCTCCTTCATAAGGAAATATGCTATAAGCGATGTTCCCCCTATATACTTCCTTAAGAAACTCTCCTTAACCTCCTCCTCCTTCACCTCCCCCCCGAGGTCTATCCTCAAAATCCTTCCCCAGTAGCTCATATCACCCCCTAAGGCAATTCCTCCTTACAAGCCATCTCGATGTCATGGGACGGTATTATTATATCAGCCATGGATTTTAATTTGAGGGCGCTGTCGAAAGCCTGAAGGCTGTTCACGGAAACACCCGGAGCCATAACAGGCCACCTCCCCCTTATCCTCTCAGGGGGGAAGAAGTTCTCCCTTATGGAGCAGAAGCCGGATATGGCAGAGACCCCCTTCTCCGTCTCTATAAGCACGGATTGACACCCCGGCGTGTGACCCGGCGTTAAAACAACCCTTATCCCCGGAAGTATCTCCCGGTCCCCCTCAACAGTCCTGAAATCTATATCTTTGAGGAACTCAAGGGGATAGGAGCCGGCGAACAGGGCGTGGGGAGAATAGGCGAACTTTAGCTCCTCGAGCTGAACATATACCTTGGCATTTCTGCATTTCCTCGTATTTGCGCAGTGGTCGAAGTGGAGGTGGGTTTGAATTATTATATCTATGTCATCCGGTTTAAGACCGAACTTTGAGAGGGCTTCTTCGAAGCTCTGAAGCTCCTCATATGGCATGCCGAAGGAATATTTTTTTAGCTCAGGCTCGGAAATGCCCGTGTCGACAAGCACCACCTTATCCCCCCCTTCTATATACCAGAAGACTATGGCGCTATCTATCCTCTCAAGGTCTCCGAAGAAATAGGTCATCCTCCCCTTGCTCTGAACTACCTTCCCCAGAAGAACGGGCTTTATTTTATACACTCCCCCTCCTCTCAAAAATTTTAACACCTTGATATTATAAAGGGACATCTTTAAACATTATGGCGGGGGGATTATGAAGAGAGTTATTTTTATAATTTTTCTTTCCCTGGGCATCCTCTTTCTCGCCTACCTTTATACGGATTTAAGGGGTGAGCTTTCGCGGACCAGGTTAAACCTTGAGGATATGAGGAATGAGCTTTCCCTCACCAAAAAGACCCTCGAGGAGAGGGAAGCTGAGCTCGAGGATACAAAGCTGAATCTCAAAAAAACTGAGGCTGAGCTCGGTGAGAAGGAAAAGGAGATAAAAGCCCTCAAGCTCGATCTCAAAAAGAAGGAGGATGAGCTTTCCCTTATCAAAAAGACTCTTAAGGAGAGGGAGGCTGAGCTTGAGGATACAAAGCTCAGCCTGAAGATGAAGGAAGAGGAGATAAAGACCCTTAAATTAAATCTTGAGGATGCCTTAAGGGAGATAGAGGAGCTCAAGGCATTTGCTCGGGAGGAATACAAAAGAGGTCTTGAGGAGGGTTTTGGTCATGGTTATACGATAAGGGACCCGACATATGAGGAGATGGTGGATTTTATAAGGAAGGACAGGACGGATGAGAGGGAGTATATAGAGGGGA
>CAZTWH010000121.1:0-3444 GCA_964617575.1 uncultured Dehalococcoidia bacterium | reverse complement strand
CATGCAGTTCCCCTCGTCGAGAACTATTATCCCCCCCGAACCCATTATCGCCCCCGCTTCCACGAGCGAGTCGAAGTCAACGGGGAGGTCGAGGAGGGATTCGGGGAGGCATCCCCCGGAAGGTCCCCCTATCTGGATCGCCTTGAATTTTTTATTATCCCTTATCCCCCCTCCTATATCATATACGAGGGTTCTCAGCGTCGTCCCCATGGGGACCTCCGCCAGCCCTGTGTTCACGCATGAGCCGGCAAGGGCGAAAAGCGCGGTCCCCTTGCTTTTTTCGGTTCCTATCTTCGAGAACCATTCCGAACCCTTCTCTATTATGATGGGTATGGAGGCGAAGGTCTTCACATTGTTCAGGACGGTTGGTTTCCCGTAAAGCCCCTTCTCCACGGAATGGGGGGGTCTTGTTCTCGGCATGCCCCTTCTCCCCTCTATGGAGTACATGAGGGCTGTGGACTCCCCGCATACGAAGGCTCCCGCGCTCCTGGCGAGCTTTATATCAAAACTGAATCCCTTTCCGAGGATGTTATCTCCGAGAAGCCCTTTTTCATATGCCTGTGATATGGCTATCTCAAGCCTCCTTATGGCGAGGGGGTATTCCTCCCTCACATAAACATAACCCTTATTCGAGCCTATGGCGTGTCCGGCTATTATCATCCCCTCTATGACCTCATGGGGGTCGCTCTCCAGAATTATTCTGTCCATGAAGGCTCCGGGGTCCCCCTCATCCGCATTGCATATAACATACTTGGGTTCACCTTCCGCCTTCTTCGCGAGCTCCCATTTGAGACCCGTCGGAAAACCCGCTCCACCGAGACCGCGAAGACCTGATCTCTTGACCTCCTCTATTATCTCCCACGGGTCCATATCGAGGGCTTTCTCAAGGCTCGAGTAACCTCCGCAAGCTATATACTGCTCTATATCCTCGGGGTCTATAAAACCACACCTTTTGGTTAGAAGTTTCATCTCATATTGGGATCTCTCGAGCTCAGGTATCTTGAAGCCCTCCTCATAGCTCCCCTCCACAGTCCCTATGGCGAGCTCAAAGCATGGGTCATCGTATAGGAGATAACCATCAACAAGCCTTGATACGAGTTCCACCGTTATATTTCCGTAGCATATCGTCGGATTTGGAGGCTTTTTTATTATAACTATCGGCTCCCTCGAGCATAACCCCATACACCCAACCTCGAATATCCTTGCTTCTATTCCTTTCCTCTCTACTTGTTCCCTCAGCTCTTTCAGAACTTCAAGGGCTCCTGCAGCCCTTCCGCAGGTCGCGGAGCCGACGAGTATGACCGTTCCCTCTATATCAAGTGGTCTTTTTATCTCTCTCGAGTTCATTTTTCAGCTCGAGGATAAGGGCTTCTACCTTGGAAGGAGCCATCCTCGGATAAACCCTGTCGTTAACAACAACAACGGGAGCTATCGAGCAACAGCCGACACACGCAACCCTCTCGATGCTGAAAAGAAGATCAGGAGTTGTCTCGCCAGCCTTTATCTCAAGGAGCCTCTCGAAGGCATCCATTATAAGACCTCCCCCCCTCATATGACACGCCGTCCCCAGACAAACCCTTATATGATATTTCCCGATAGGATGGAACCTGAAGCCCTTGTAAAATGTGGCAACACCATAAACCTCAGCTTCACTTATACCGAGAAACCTCGCAACCTCCGAAAGACCCCCCTCGGGGAGGTAGCCGAGCTCCGTCTGAATATCAATGAGTATGGAGAGAAGCTCCTCCCTTTCTTTCCTGTGCCTCTCTATTATCCTCCTTGCCTCTTCCATTTCTCAACAAGGGCGGGGAGGAAGGAAGGTATCTCCGAAGCCTCCTTGGGACCAACTATAATCTCCCAGTCCGGAAGCTCGTCTTCAAGCTCCCCTTTTATCCTCGCGGCAAGACCGGGGATTATAAGCTTCTTATTCTTCACCTTCTCAGCTATACCGCATTTCTTTATATAAGCCCCAACAAGGTCCCCCGCAAACTTCCCAGCAGTCCAAGCCGCGAGAACACAAAGCCCCTCCGTATCCTTTATACAGAGATAGGTCGGAACTCTGCTCGACTCTATCTCGGACGCCACCGCAAAGTAGGTCAGGGCGAAATTCGTTGTAACTATAACGGGAGACTCCTCATCGGGCTCGTTTATCTCGTATATCTTCTCCTCAACTGTTAGAGGTCTCCTCGGGTCCGTGTATATGTTGAACCTGAGGATGAGGAGAGGGAAAAGGGTCTCCTTCTTTATATCCGAAAGGATAACAACCCCGGCGTATTTTATTATGGATGCGCCCGCGAGGAGAATCTCCTTAAGCCCATCTCCCATGTAGCAGGGGAGAGATATTATGGGATAGCCAAGGGGTCTATAGCTCTGCTTTAAGGAAGCCCTCCTTATAAGTATCCCATCCCTAACTATATCCAGAAGATTCTGGGGCGAGGGGTCTATCATTATATCCTCTATACCCTCACCTTTGAGCCTCTCCGTGAGCTCGGGTATCTCTTCAAGCTTCCCCTTAACCCCAACAGGACAGGGCTTATCTTTTATCTTGGGAATGACAGCGTCTATATTCTCCTTGGTTATGGGATAGATAAGGGGATTTTTGTCATAGCACTTCTCCTTAGCCTTGAGGAGAATATCCGTATCCTGGGATATAAGAACTAAGGGATAATCCGTCCCAAGAACCCTCTCGAGAACCTTCTCCCCCCTATCCCATGATGTGAGCTCAACTCCGAACAGGTCCCCCTTCAAGATATAACCGACCCTCTCGAACTTGAGTTCCTCAAGAGCTTTTATCTTCCTCTCTATCTCGGCATCATCCTCACTATCTCTTAGGAGAACACCTATACCCGGGGGGTTTTTAAAAGTCTTCTCATGTCTGTATATAACCTCCTCATCCCCCACTGCTATGGCTTTATCCCCCTTCCCTATCCTCACAAGCCTTATAGGGGGGGCAAGGGCATCCTCAAGCTCAGCCCTCACCTCATCCGTGAGATAAGGGCATTTTGAAAGAAGGGAAGAATCCCCAGCCACCTTCATCGCGAAGGCGAAACATGTCGGAAAACCGCACTCTTTACAATTCTTCTTCCCCCCTTCGGGGAGCTTCTTTACTATATCCGATGCTTTGAGCGGCATATCACCCTCCTGTTATCCAAGGATGTTCTACCCTCTGAACGAACTCCATAAGCTCATCCGTGTTCTTCGCATCCTCCTCCGTCGCTATCTTGGGATAGAGATCCTCCGGAATGGCTTCCTTCACCATCTCCTTTAAAGACTTCGGCATCCACATCACCCTCTTAAGACCCCCATCCGCCTGCATGAACTGGGGAGACCTTATATAGTCTATCCCTATCCCAACAAGACCCTCCACCTGCCTCCCTCCGCTCGCATCGCCGGCGAGGCTTGAGAATGTCCTCCCTATCACCGTCTCCCCAACATAATCCCTGT
>CAZTWH010000120.1:0-3445 GCA_964617575.1 uncultured Dehalococcoidia bacterium | reverse complement strand
CCCCGAGGATATGGGTCTTCCCCTTGATGCCCTTTACCCTTGACAACTCTTTTTCGGGCTTTTATTTTTAAGGGGGGGTGATAAAATGGAGGAGATAATTACGGAGGAGATAAAGAAGAGGATAGGGGTTGAATCCGAGCCTGTTTATTTTGATGTTGAGAAGGGGCATATAAGGAGGTTTGCGGATGCCATAGGGGACCCGAATCCCTTATACAGGGATGAGAAGTATGCGAGGAAGACGAAATACGGGACAATAATAGCTCCTCCCACATTCGTAACAGCCCTTACGGACAGGGAGTGGGCGAGGCAGAACATATTCGAGGTCGAGTGTCCCTTAAAGAGGGTTCTAAATGGGGGGAATGAGATAGAGCTCTATGAGCCGATAAGGGCTGGGGACAGGATAAGTGTTACCTATAAGCTTGTGGATGCCACGGTGAGGGAGGGGAAGGTGGGGAAGATGCTGTTTCTCATCTATGAGGCTTATTACAGGAACCAGTTCGGGGACCTTGTAGCGAAGGTGAGGAATACGCTTATAAGGTATTAGGAGGGGATATGGCGAAGTTATATTTTGAGGATGTGAAGGAGGGTATGGAGATACCCGTTCTCAAGAAGCATCCCACGACGAGGCAGCTTGTTATGTGGGCTGGCGCCTCGGGGGACTTTTATGAGATTCATTACGATAAGGATTTCGCTCAGGGGACGGGTCTTCCGGGGGTTATAGTTCACGGATGGCTTACCTTCTCCTTCCTCAATCAGATGATAACGGACTGGATAGGGGAGGATGGGAGGATAAAGAAGATAGGTGTTAGCTACAGGGGGATGCATTTCCCGTGCCAGGAGCTTGTCTGCAAGGGTGTTGTCAAGAGGAAGTATAAGGAGAACGGGGAAAACCTCGTTGAATGCGAGATATGGGCTGAAAACCCCAAAGGTGAGAAAACAACCCCCGGGACCTGTATTGTAGCCCTCCCATCAAGGGAGACCTAAGGTTGTTATATTCTCCTCTCCTATTATTTCTTTGAGTTTTTCGAGGAGCTGTTCGTTTATCTGGACCCTTAAGTCGGGGAAGAGGAGGTTTGTTCTCTCCGAGCCCCTCCACACCTCCATCCTGACCTCGGATTCTCCGGGGAATTCTTTGAGGACGGAGATCACTTCCTTGAGCCTGAATACATCCTTCTCATCCTCGCCTGTTCTCGGGAAGGAGAGGACGAGCTTCAGCGGCGCGGGCTCCTCGTATTTATAGGGCTCTATTTCATAGCAAACTATCTCGAATCTCCCCTCCCTTCCCCTCACTTTCCCTTTTACAAGGACGGGGGTGTCCTTTTCCCATATATCTTTCGTCCTCTCGTACACATTTGACCATGCGACGACATCTATGCTCCCGCCTATATCGGTAAGGGTTGCGGTCGCCATCCATTTCCCCGAGGATGTTCTTCTTATATTTACGGATGATAATATTCCTGAGAGAACAACAACCTGACCATCCATTTCCTCATTTATCTCGCTCGTTATAACATCAGCCTTTGATGATAGCTTTTTTATAAGAGATGAGGGGTTATGGGAAATGGGCATGCCGAGAAGCTCCCTCTCCCATTCCGCTATCTCCTTCGGGTCCGCTTTCACCTGCGGAAGCTCTATTTTGAGCTCCTCCTCGCCGAGGAGGGACCACATATCGAGCTGACCTTTATTTTTGACCTCCCTCTCCTTTCCCGAAAGGGATATGAGCCTCTCCATGCTCATGAGGAGCGAAGCCCTGTCTCCGAATATATCGAGGGCTCCCGCTTTTATAAGGCTCTCGAGGGTCCTCTTGCTTAAGGATTTAAGATCAACCCTTTTCACGAAATCCTCGAGGCTTTTAAATTCACCCTTCTCCCTCTCCTTCAGAAGGGGCTTAATAGTTACACCCACATTTTTTATGCTCGAAAGACCGTATCTTATCCCGTCACCCTCTATCTTGAAATCCTCATCGCTTCTGTTTATGCATGGGGGGAGGATTTTTATCCCCATCCTCATAAGGTCCGAGAGGGCTGTTTTTATCTTATCCTGCTTGTCCTTATATGTTGAGAGAAGAGCTGTCATGAACTCGAGAGGGTAATGGGCTTTTAGATATGCGGTCCTGTAGGCGAGCATGGCGTAGCTTGTCGCATGAGCTTTGTTGAAGGCGTAGCCTGCGAATGGCTCTATGAGGTTGAATATATATTCGGCGAGTTTCTCATCGAATCCCTTTTTCTTGGCGCCTTCTATGAACCTCTCCCTCTCCTTCTCCATTATCTCGGGTATCTTTTTACCCATAGCTTTCCTCACTATATCAGCCTCGCCCAGGGAGTAGCCCGCGAAGGTCTGAACTATCTGGAGGACCTGGTCCTGATAAACTATTATCCCGTATGTCTCCCTCAAGATGTCCTCGAGGGCTTTGTGGGGGAATTTTATGGGCTCTATTCCCTGTTTCGCCCTTATATATGTCGGTATGTGCTGCTTGGGACCAGGTCTGTAAAGGGCTACCATCGCCGCTATCTCCTTGAATGAGGAGGGTTTAAGCTCCTTAAGGTATTTCTTCATCCCCGCTCCCTCAAACTGGAAAACACCCGTTGTCTCCCCCTCTGAGAGGAGCCTGTATGTCTTCTCATCATCGAGGGGTATGTTGTTTATATCCACCTTATCCCCCAAAAGCTCCTTCGTTTTCCTGAGTATCGTCAGGTTTGATAGACCCAAAAAGTCCATCTTGACGAGTCCCACTTTTGCTATATCTTCCATATTGAACTGGGTTGTGGGGAGGTCCTCTTTCTGGGATGTCTGGAGGGGGATTATTTCCATAAGGGGTTCGTCCGATATGACTATCCCGGCAGCATGGGTTGATGCATGCCTCGGTATTCCCTCAAGGGCTATCGCTATATCTATGAACCTCTTCATCTCCTCATCCTTATATATCTCCTTAAGTTCAGGAATCTCCTCAACCGCTACCCTTAAGGGAGGGGAAGAAGGGGGGGGTGGTATGAGGCGGGCTATAGCATCGACCTGGGGGTAGGGTATTCCGAGAGCTCTGCCGACATCCCTTATGGCGGCTCTTGCGCCGAGGGTTCCGAAGGTTATTATATGGGCTACCCTGTCCTCACCATATTTTTTGGCGACATACCTCAAAACCTCATCCCTCCTCTCATCCTCGAAGTCGAGGTCTATATCCGGTAGCTCCTTCCTCTCCTCATTCAAAAACCTCTCGAATACAAGGTCGTGCTCAAGGGGGTCTATATCGGTTATTCCGAGGCAGTAAAGAACAAGGCTCGCCGAAGCACTCCCCCTGACCCCGTAATATATCCCCTCCTTCTTGGCAAAATTTATTACATCAAGAACTATGAGGAAGTAGTCCGCAAAGCGGGTCTTCCTTATAACTTCAAGCTCATATGAAAGCCTCTCCCTCACCCTTTCCGGTACCCTCCCGTATATCCTACCG
>CAZTWH010000119.1:0-3519 GCA_964617575.1 uncultured Dehalococcoidia bacterium | reverse complement strand
CCGTCCTTTTCCCGAGCTCCCTCGATATAACTATCACATCATCCTCTTTGCCGAGCTCGGAGAGAATTTTCCTCTGAACGGAATCCTTGGGGAGCCGGGAAAGGTCAAAGACCCCCTCTACCCTCCCGTATTTCTCCCCCGACCTTATATACTCCTCCCCCCCTTTTCCTCCGAGGAGAACGGATAGAGCCTCTATGAGGAGGGACTTCCCCGCACCCGTCTCCCCCGTGATGATATTTAGACCGGGACGAAGTCCCCACCTCACCTCATCAACTATCCCGAAATTCTTTATATAAAGCTCAACTATCATCCAAGATTATCTTAACAAAATATTCACGCGAGGGTTTCGAGGAAGGTTTCTATATCCCTTTTAACTTGGGCGTCGTTGTGGAACCGGGGGTCGCACATATCGGTTTCTATTGCGAGATAGGGCTTCCCCGTGAGCCTTTTCACCTCCTCCCCCATATCATATGCTCCCGCACAGCACGCTTTACATGTCCTCGTCATCTGGAGGACGAAGCCATCGAGGGAATATTCTTCACCCAGTCTCGCCAAAACCTCCGCCCTCTCCTTTATATCTCTGTTCAGCCACGAGCTCGATATACATTTTGCGAGGCTTTCTATCGGTCTTTCGGGGTCGAGGTCATAGAAGCTGAATACGAGGGGATAGAGGTGGGTTATGGGATTCGCCCCTTTTTTAGCGAAATCCTCATACATATCCCTCAGCTTGTACCATACGGGGACGCCGTGTACATGAAGCCTTATCCTTTCATCGGGGACGGCTCCTACTTTGTTTCTAACCCTTTCCTCAACCTCCCTCTTAAGCTCCTCATAATATAAAGCCCCCTCCTCCCTTCCCCTGAGACCGAGAATGGGGAAGAGGTTCGTGTATATATCGAAGACGCTCATCGGAGAGGGTCTCGCCTTCCTCAATTTCAATATATCCCTCCAGGTGGTGAACATCCTCCTCGATGTATCAACGACCTCGCACAGCCTGTAATAATCAAGCCTTTTTCCGCAGAAACTCTCAAGAAAATCTATAAACTCCTTGATCTCCTCCTCAACATACCTCTCCCCTCCACCGAAGGGCGTATCTATAAGGATGACGGGGACGCCCCATATATTACCGAGGCTTTCAAGCCACTTTGAGATGGAATGACACTGCCCGTTTCCCACCACCACAAGGTCAGGCTTCGGGGGTTTAACGGGACTCAATGTCCCCTCCCCCATCAGGGCTGAACCTATATCCGTTCTCGCATATGAGCATAGATCCTGCGAGAATCCGTAAGCCTCCGCCTCCTCGCAGAGTCCGAGGCTAACCCTCGCCGTCCCGCATGTAGCCGAATTGTTCATCGCGAAGATAAGTTCAAAATCCATAGCGATGAGTATCTCAGCCGGCACGAGGGCTGAGCACCATGCTATCCTCCTCTCCCTCCTCCTCACCCTCTCCCAGTAATCATTCATGAGGGAGCGGAGTTTCTTGTGAACCTCGAACCTCAAAGGCTCCATCACCCCTCCATTATCTCAAAAAACCCCTGAAGACGGGTCCTCATAGCCTCCCTTGAGAAAGGAGGCTCGAGCTCAAGAAGGATGCTGGGTATCCCCTCCCTGTCAAGCCTCCTTTTAACAAAGGGATAGTCGAAGAAGAAAGGCTCGCAGTACTTGGGAGCGAGAAATATAACACCTCTGGCACCGCTCTCCCTAACAAGTCCGACAATGTAATCCCCATAATCATGAGCCATAAGGAACTTTGTGGGACACGGTATATCCTCTATATACTTCCGGGCTAAGGCATGAAGGGGGTCCATATCCTCCCTCACGAGCTCCCCGAAATACCTCCTCCCTATATAAAGGTCGTCATCAACAACCCATCCCCCGAGCTCATCTATAAGCTCAAATATCCCCTCATCCATCCCCCCGCACAGATTTCCGCATAAAACAACCCTCCTCTCCCCCTCCCCCTCCTCCGGCTCAAATTTATATCCCGGGTCAAGGATGAGGTTCTTTATCCCCTCGTAAAAAGATGAAGCCTTAAAACATACCTTCCTCCTCCTCTCATAAAAGGAGAGAACAACCCTCCTCCTTTCATTCATAACGCGTATGGCATCTCGAAGCTCCCTTTCCCCTACACTCCTCCCCGAGAAAACCTCAAGGGAATTTTTGAGCCTCTCCATCTCCTCAAGAACAAAATTCCTTGAAGCCTGAGTGTTTACCTTGCCCCTCAAATTAAAGAGATAAAGGAAGGGGAGCTTCCTGTGAATATCAAAAAGCCCCTTCATCGCCTTCATAACATCACATATATCCGTGAATATAATGCCGGATGAATCATCAAACCTGCCCCCTATCCCCATACCCAGAATAGCCCTCGGGACATGGCATAAATATGGCTGAAGATATCTCTCGCTCTCTTTTATATAATCATCATCCTTTATTATGAGTTTCGGCACAAAACCCGAGGCATATACTATCTCCTCCGGGATATACATCGGCATTATGTTTATCACACTCATTTCAAAAAAATAATTGAAAAAATTAAGGTTTTAAGTCAAGTCTTAATAGAAAATTTTCAAGCCCCTCCATAAAATTTAATAGGGATGTTCTCGCATCTTCATGTTCACACGGAATACAGCCTCCTCGATGGTTTTGCGAGGACGGATAGACTCCTTGAAAGGGCGAGGGAGCTCGGTATACCCGCCTTGGCGATAACGGACCATGGGGCGCTCTACGGGATAATAGACTTCTACGAGAAGGCTAAGGAGAGGGGGATAAAGCCGATAATAGGGATAGAGATATATCTCACGAGGGGAAGCAGGAAGGAGAAGTCCCCGAAGGAGAGGGAGCTATATCACCTCATCCTTCTCGCGAAGAACAACAAAGGCTACAAAAATCTATTAAAGCTTTCCTCCCTATCCTACCTCGAGGGATTTTATTACAAACCCAGGGTTGATAAGGAGCTTCTTGAGAAGTACTCGGAGGGTCTTATAGCTCTATCCGGTTGCATAAGCGGTGAAATACCCTCCCTCATCCTCTCCGGTATGGATGAGGAGGCTGTTAGGACAGCTAAATGGTATAAGGAAGTTTTTGATGACTTCTATCTTGAGCTCCAGAGGCATGATATGGAGGAGCTTAGGAAAGTCAACAGGGCTCTTATAGAGCTTTCGAGGTCAACGGGGATACCGCTTATAGCCACAAACGATGTTCACTATGTCCTCAGGGAGGAGGCTCCCCTCCATGATATTGTCCTATCCATCCAGAAGGGGAAGAGGGCTGAGGAGGGGGGCATAGGTATAGACACCCTTTACCTTAAAAGCCCTGAGGAGATGTATGAGCTCTTCTCCGATGTTCCTGAGGCTTTGAAAAACACGATGAAGGTCGCCGAGGAATGTGATGTGGAGATAGAGCTCGGGAAGATAAGGGTTCCGAAGATTTACACCCCCTATGAGTCCTTCAAATATCTCTCCGACCTCGCGTGGGATGGCGCCGGTAAGATATACGGTAGGGTACCGGAAAGGGTGAGGG
>CAZTWH010000118.1:0-3530 GCA_964617575.1 uncultured Dehalococcoidia bacterium | reverse complement strand
TATCCTCTCCCCATATCTTCTCACCGAAAAGCCCCCTTATCTTCTCATAAAGCTCCGATACCCTCTCATCCCCCGCAAGAAGAATGTGAATGCCATCTGGATTTGAATATATCCCTATCTTAATCCCCCTTTCGAAGAAGGGCTTCAGGATTTCATTGACCCTCGATTCAGATATGCCCCATAGCTTCAAAACCTTCCTTTTCACATCCCTCCCCTCAAGCTTTCCCCTCACCTCCTCCCATATCTTCTCAAGCTCCCTCGGCGGACCGGGGAGGGCTATTATTTTCCTTCCTCCCTTCTCAACCCACCACCCGGGCGCCGTCCCCAGAGGGTTTTTAAGGGGCTTTGACGATGGTATAAGCATCGCCTGCTTTATATTCGACTCGGGCATTTCCCTCCCGAGCCTCCTGAATATGCTTTCTATCTCCTCCTTTATCTCCCGGGATACGAAAAGCTCCTCCCCCACGAATTTGGCTATGGCTTCCCTCGTCCTGTCATCTTCCGTGGGACCAAGACCCCCCACCGTTATTATGAGGTCGGCTTCCGATGCCGAGAGGGCTTTTATTATATCCCCTATGGAATCACCGACCTTGGTTATCCTCAGAACATCTATCCCCAGAAGGGAGAGCTCCCTTGCCAGAAAACATGAATTTGTATCAAGAACCCTCCCCTCCAGTATCTCGTCCCCTATAACTATAATTTCGGCTCTCATCTTTCAAGAACGGAAAGCGATATCTCAGCGCCCTTAAGACCCGAAAGGAGCATGGAACCGAATGTCGGACCCATCCTCGGGAGACCGAAAACCGTCCCGACAGCCATGCCAACAACTATAAGCCCGGGGAAAACCTCGCCCGTCCTTTTGACAACCTCCTCCTCGGACCTCTCTATCCATAGGGGCATCTCCCCCTTTATATCAAGAAGACCCCTCTCGGAAAGCTTCCTCACAACCTGGGCATCATGCCCCGTCGCATCTATAACGATTTTGGACTCGAGGGGAACGGGGTCGAGGGCTGATATCTCCCGGGGGAGATAAGTTATGGGACTCCTGTTTATGAGAACTCCGCATACTTTCCCATCCTTAAGAACAACATCCTCGAGGGTCGTGAGTGTTAGGAGCTTAACGCCTGCATCATATACGGATGCTATAAGCTTTGAACAAGCCTCAGGCGCATCCCCCACAAAAAGCCCATCCTCCACCTCTTTAAGCCTAACGCCTATTTTCAAAAGCTCCTCATGGGCGGGAGCCCTTATCGTGAACTTTGTCATGAAATATCCGCCTATCCAGAAACCTCCCCCGAGGTAATTGTTCCTTTCTATAATAAGCGTTCTCACGCCCCTCTCGGCGAGTTTCTTCGAAGCTATGAGACCGCTTGGTCCGCCTCCGACGACTATAACATCCCTCGAAATAAGCTCCTCAAATTCTTCATAGAAATTTCTTACTATAGCCCTTGTTATATCCCTCTCCTCCCCCTTCCCCTTGAATATCATCCCTCACCCCTTAAGAACTGGTTTATAAGCTCAACCGCACAGTATTTCCCGCACATACTGCATCCAACACCTCTGGAGGGGTATCTATCATGAATCCTCCTCGCCTTATCAGGGTTTATGGAAAGTTTTATCTGCCTCTCCCAGTCGAGGTTTTTCCTCGCTTTTGACATCTCCTCATCCCATTCCATCGCCCCTTTAACGCCCTTGACCATATCCCCTGCGTGCGCCGCTATCTTCGCCCCTATAACTCCCTCCTCAACATCCTCGGGACTCGGTATGGAGAGGTGCTCCGAAGGCGTCACATAGCAGAGAAAATCAGCCCCTGAGGCTGAAGCTATGGCGCCACCTATAGCCCCGGCTATATGGTCATAGCCTGAAGCTATATCCGTGACGAGGGGACCCAGGACATAGAAGGGGGCACCTTTGCATACCTTCTTCTCGAGGAGAACGCTCGCCTGTATCTCATCAAGGGGAACATGCCCCGGACCCTCCACGATAACCTGAACGCATGCCTCCCTCGCCCTGTCGACAAGTTCACCTATCGTCAGAAGCTCCTCTATCTGAGCCCTGTCCGATGAATCCATTATCGAGCCCGGTCTCAGTCCATCCCCGAGGCTCAAGGTTATATCATACTCCCTCGCTATCTCAAGAACGAGGTCGAATTTCTCATAAAGGGGATTTTCCCTCTCATTATGGAGCATCCAGCCTATGAGAAATGTCCCTCCCCTCGATACAACATCCGTAAGACGCCCCTGTTTCTTAAGCCTCTCAACTCCTTTCATCGTAAGACCCGCATGGATCGTCATAAAATCAACGCCATCCCTCGCATGCTCTCTTATAGCCTCAAATATATCCTCCTCCCTCATCTTCACAATGGCACCATATCTCTCTATAGCCTCTATTCCCGCCTGATATATGGGAACCGTCCCGAAGGGAACATCACATATGGATATGAGCCTCCTCCTTATCTCCCCTATGTCTCCTCCCGTGCTGAGGTCCATAACGGTGTCGGCGCCGGCATCAAGAGCAGCCTTAAGCTTCTTAACCTCAAGCTCTACATCACATACATCAGGGGATGTCCCTATATTGGCGTTAACCTTCGTTCTGAGCCCCTCGCCTATGCCGCATGGCTTCTTTATCTCCCTAAGCCTGTTCCAAGGAATAACTATCCTCCCCTCACAGAGCCCCTCAAGCAAAAACTCGGGGCTCACATTCTCCCTCTCAGCCACAACCTTTATACCTTCCCCTATTATCCCTTTTCTGGCTTCCTCTATCTTCGTCATCACTTATATTCTCTCAAAATTCGGTGGATTTGTAAAGGAAACTTATCCACTCCGGGAAGCTCGCATATTTTATATCCGATGGGATGTAAGGCTTTATATCAATAATAGGCGTCCCGTTGTAAGCATCAAGACCCTTGACTTTTATAAACCTTCCCTCCCTCCCTATAAGCCTCACAACGGTCATTCCTATCGGATTTGGTCTCTGGGGAGCCCTCGATGAGAAAAGACCAACCTCCGGCAAATCCTCCCTCCCCCTCGGATGAACCCTCCGGGGAACCTCCCCCCTAACCCTGTCCATCCAGAAAATAACTATTATGTGGGAAAAATCCTCTATCCCATATAAATAATCCTCATACCCCTCACCAATCTCCAATACGGACTCAACCTCCCTCCACTCCACCCTCCCCCCCTCTACCCCGTTCCTCACAAAACCTATTGGCTTAACATAATATTCAAGAAAAGGTGGCAATTTTTTATTTTGGGTGAAGGCTTTTCCGAGCTCTCTTACTTTTTTTAGGGCTTTTTCGTCTTTCAGGGCGTCATCTTTTTTCTCGAAGCCTGTGAATACGAGTTCTCCTATTATCTCTTTTCTCATTGATCTGAGGAAGGTTCTCAGGGTTTCTCTTGCTCCTCTTGAATATTTTTCCCCTCTTGCTCCCACGAGGATGAAGGCTCCTTTTTTCTCCTCGAACTCCATGCCGAGTTTGTATCTTCTTGCCCAGAGGGTTTGGCATCTATCTATCATGATTTTTAGCTGGG
>CAZTWH010000117.1:0-3557 GCA_964617575.1 uncultured Dehalococcoidia bacterium | reverse complement strand
GAGGGAAGTCTCAAAATCCCGTACAGATATACGGAAAACATGCTCCTCGAAGCCTTTTATATACCGAAAGGGGATGATGTGGGGAGATACCTCGCGTCAAGGGACAGGGTAATGCTCAAAATCCTGTTCTACAGGACCTATCTTCATATTGAGCTCGGGAAGGCTTATCCCGGTCTCCCTCTGGAGGTAAAAGGGGAGCTTAGTTATGGGAATGCTCCGAAACCCTTATTCAGGGATATGGAGTTCTATCTGGACGGGGAATTTGTGAAAAAAATAAGGGTGTATGATGGATTTGAGGAGGAGATAGATTTGCCCGAAGACATGGATGTTGGCGTTCACAACCTGTCCATATCGGTTCTTCCGGAGAAAAGATATGCCCCGTTTTTCTTCGAGACATCTTTTTATGTGAGGAAGGCTATACCTGTTCTTGATGCCGATGTGCCGGGTATAGCGGTTTTCCCCGGAAGGATAGGGGTGGGGGGAAATGTGAGCTCGGAGATAGGACCTGTGAGCGGTCTTATAAAGCTCTCGATCGACGATTCCGAAGCCATATCTTATATAGAGAGGGGCGAGTTTTCCGTAAGCCTCTGGAGGGGGATGAGGCTTGACCTTTTCGGTTCAAAAAAAGCCTCAATCTATATAATCCCGGATGAGCCGTGGAACTCCCAAATTGCTCTCAGCTTTGATATATTCGTGATAAACTGGCTCAGCTCCCTTATTCTTCTCATGCTTATTCTCGCCCCCTTTTCCCTTTTAAGGCTCAGGAGGAAGCCCGTGAGGGAAGAGAG
The DNA here is from genome assembly GCA_964617575.1 of uncultured Dehalococcoidia bacterium. Lineage (GTDB taxonomy): Bacteria > Chloroflexota > Dehalococcoidia > SZUA-161 > CAYRBX01 > CAZTWH01. The sequence goes on along the minus strand of CAZTWH010000117.1, from coordinate 2,769 downwards.
AGCACCTGCTTTCAAGCCCCTTCATGTGGAGGAGAAGCCATCCGGGATATTGGGATTTTACAGAAGAATCCTTCTTCTCCTATCAAGACTTTTCGGTCTTATAATAAGACCTCAGGAGACTTTAAGGGAGTTTTTGAGGAGGGCGTCGCCATACCTCGGGAAACTCTCTTCGCCTTTTGAGGAGCTCACGAGACTTGTCGAGCTCTCCCTATATTCGAGAAGGAAACCTGATGAGAGGGAGGGGGAGAGGCTGGGGAAGGAGATAGAGGAGGGTCTCGGTGAGAAATCTTGAGATAGTCATATTAACGGGCATATCCGTTATGGTCCTATCCCTCGCCATTCTCCTCTTATACCCCCTGAAAACGGATTTCATGGTGGGGAACGACCTCTGGAACGGAATAGCGACATTCAATTCGAAATACGGGGCGAAATGGATAGATTCCGTCCAGGATATACCGGAGCCGGAGGGTAAAGCCCTCATAGTGATACCGTATCTTGAATATGAGGAATGGGAGCTTGAAAGGATGAGGGATTTCCTTCTGGGGGGCGGGAAACTCATCATCCTCGATGACATGGGATACGGGAACCAGATTTTGGAATTTATAGGGGCTAATGCGAGGTTCACCCATTATCCCCTTCTCGACCCCCTTTTCTGCAGTAAAAACAAATTCTTCCCCAAGATTTTAAACTTCGCAAAAGGATTTGAGGATATAAGGAACATAACCTTAAATCACCCCACATCGATAGAGGGGGAGGGGAAAATCCTCGCCCTCTCATCCCCCGAGAGCTTCCTCGATATAAACGGAAACGGCGAGGAGGATGATGAACCGAGAGGACCGTTTATAGTGGCGTGCGAGCTTCCGATAGGAGGGGGACTTGTCCTCATATCGGACCCGAGTATCATAATAAATAGCATGCTCGAGAGGGACGATAACCACCTTTTCCTTTCAAAAATCGTAGGGGGGAGGGAAGTCGTCGTGGATATATCCCATATCGAGAAGAAAAGGGTGGATGTAGCGAAGTTGAAACTTCTTGAGTTCAGGGAATTTATAAAAAGACCTTATATTACGATTCTCATCCTTTTCGCTCTATTTTTAAGTATAGGGAGGTATGTGTTATGGAGAGGGCGAAAGAGCTCTGGGAGAGGATAAATTCAGAGCTATCGAAAGTGATAATAGGGAAGGAGGATATAAAAAGGCTTCTCATGGTTGCCCTCCTTTCCGAGGGTCATGTGCTTATAGAAGGTCTCCCCGGGACGGGGAAGACGAAGCTCGCTATGTCTTTTGCGAGGATAATAGGCGGAGATTTTAAGAGGATTCAGATGACGCCCGATATGCTCCCCGCGGATATAACGGGCTTCTACATATACTCGCCGGATGGGAATTCGAGACTTATAAAGGGACCGATATTCACGAACATCCTCCTCGCCGATGAGCTGAATAGGGCTACGCCGAGAACCCAATCAGCCCTCCTCCAGGCTATGCAGGAATATGAGGTAACGATAGAGAGGGATACATTCAAGCTGAAAAAGCCCTTCATGGTAATAGCGACACAGCAGATATTCGGAGCCGAGGGAACTTATCCCCTGACAAATGTTCAGGCGGACAGGTTCATGTTCAGCGTAATGTCAGGATATCCCTCATTTGAGGAGGAGAGGGATATAATTATGAACATAGACATCATAGATGAGCCCTCTATCGGGGAGGTGGCATCCCTTGAGGAGATAAGGGAGGTTCAGGGACTTGTGAGGAAGGTATATGTATCACCCCCCGTTGTCGAATACATGATCTCCCTTATAAACAGGCTCAGGGAGGAGCCCGATGTTGAGGAGGGACCAAGCCCGAGGGGTTCCATAGCCCTTTATAAGGGCTCGAGGGCTCTCGCCCTCCTTGACGGGAGGGATTTCGTTATACCCGATGATGTGAAATCCATATTCCTCCCCTCCACAGCACACAGGATAAGATTGAGGCATGAGGCTGAAATGGAGGGGATAACTAGGGAGGAAGTTATAAAGAATGTTCTCGATAAAGTCGAGGTCCCGAAGGTGAAGATATGATTCTCTCCCTTTATCCCCTTATCCCGCTCCTTGTCTCTTTATTTTTCATAGATATTCATCTTTTATTCATACCGATAGCCCTCGCGGGTATTTACATCTTCCTTCTTAAAGAGAGGTTTTCCGAATTAAGAGCCCTTTTCCTCCTCTTTCTCTTTCTCTCCATCCCCCTCCTTTTCGAAAATCCCCTTTTTATCCTCCTCTCCCTCCCCATAATCCCGTTCATTCTCGCATCCATGGAGAGAGCCGCTATCTCGAAAAAGCCCTCATCAAAAAAATTAAGACCTTCGAGACTGTTTTTATCCCTCATGGCTCTATCGCTATCCTCCCTCATCCTTTCCCTGCTCATAGCCCATACAAAACTCCTCATCCTCTCCCTAGCATCAATCCTGTTCCTCCTTATCATCCTCCTAATATCAATTCGCTCGCCAAAAAAACTTGTTGAGGAGGAGAAGGGGGAGCTTAAGATTATAGCGGGCGAGAGGGAGGAACTTGATATAAGGCTTGAGGGGAAGGGAAGGGGGAAGGTGCTCCTCGAGAGCCCCTACGACTGGGTTAATGTAAAGCCCGAGGATATAAAAGTCGAGCCCTCCCGGCTCGAGGTTAAGCTTTCCCTCGCCCCGCCTTTGTCCGGACCCAGGGATATATTTATAAATGCGCTATCAACGGATAGGTGGGGGGTTCTTGAGTGGGAATTCGGGTTAAATCCCCTATCC
>CAZTWH010000116.1:0-3566 GCA_964617575.1 uncultured Dehalococcoidia bacterium | reverse complement strand
TTGCACAGGTGATCTTGTAAGGGAAGCCTTCAGAAAGGAATATAGGGAAAATTTCATCGAATACGGTGTAGGAAAAAGTATAGAAATTAAATAAAAAGAGTATCGATTTGCGGTTCGCTTAACAAGAAGGCGAGTTCAAAATCTAAGGGGGTTATTGTGAGGAAGATCGCCGTATGTGGGAAAGGGGGAAGTGGGAAGAGCATGTTTGTTGCCCTCATGGGGAAAGCCCTTGAGGAATTGGGGTATAAGGTCTTGATCGTGGACTCGGATGAGTCGAATCCGGGGCTTTTCCGAATGCTCGGCTTTGGGCAGATGCCGCAGCCTTTTATAGAATTTCTCGGCGGGAAGAAGAGCGTCCAGCGAAGCATGATAGAGAAGTTAACCTCCGGGGAACAGGAGTCGGGGGTGAAACTTCCCATTCCCGAAAAACTCTCCTCCCGGGAGATTCCCGGTGAATATTTTATCTCCCGGGGTAATTTGAGGCTTCTGAGCATAGGTAAGATCAGGGAGCCTCTTGAGGGTTGCGCCTGCCCTATGGGTGCCGTAAGCAGGGAGTTTCTGGGGAGGATAGAGCTTGAGGATGATGAAATTATCTTAGTAGATATGGAGGCGGGGGTGGAGCACTTCGGAAGAGGGGTGGAGGCGAATATAGATGTTCTCCTCGCTCTTGTGGAACCCTCCTTTGAATCACTGGAGGTGGCGTGTAAAGCGATTTCCCTCGCCTGGGATATTGGGGTGAGGGAAACTTTCGCCGTTCTCAATAAGATCCCATCGGAGGAGGCGGAAGCGAAGTTGAAAGAGGAGCTCAAGAGACGAGGAGTGGAGTTCCTCGGAACGGTTCATTATGATCCCGTGGTGTTTGAAGCATGTCTCGAAGGGAAGCCTCTGGGGCGATGCAAGGCGAGCGAGGAGGTGAGGGGCATCGTTCATCGCTTGGTGAAAATCCTTGATCTCCCTATCCATCCTCAGGCAGGAGAATAGGATTTAGAGCTGGATTATTCTTAAAAAGACCCTCTCTTTTATCTCCATTATCCCCAATGTTCCCGGCTTTTCGAAGTTGTGGGGGAGGGTGAGGCTACCCGGGTTCACAAGCAGAGTATCTTTATACAGGGATATGCTTTCCGTATGGGTATCCCCGTAGATGTATATATCAACCCTCGTGCCGAACCTATCCTCCATAAGCCTTTCAAAAGTTCTCCATGGAGGGAGCTCCGGCAGGGGAAGGTCGTGGCTTACGCCTATCTTAAAGCCCGATATCTCTAAAAAAACATTATCCTTAACCCTCGGGTCCGAAATCTCAAGGTCCTCATTCCCCCTCGCTGATATAACCGGCGCGAAATCGGAAAGCTCATCGAGGGTTTTTATAGAACTTATATCACCTGCGTGGAGTATAAGCTCGACGCCATAAAGAGCCCTTACAAGCCCTTTCGGAAGGGGTTTTGAATGGGTATCGGAGATGAGGGCTATCTTCATCCGAAAAGCCTCTTAGCCTCCCTCCTGAGCTCAGCCCTGAAATCGGGATGGGCTATCGATATGAGTTCCTCAGCCCTCTGCCTCTGGGTTTTGCCCCTCAGCCTCGCTATACCGTATTCCGTGACGACTATATCTGCAAGGTTCCTCGGGACGCTTATTATCGTCCCTGGCTCGAGTATCGGGACTATCCTTGACCTCACCTCCCCATCCACATTTACCGTCGAAGTGAGAACGGTTATATTCCTCCCCCCCTTGGATAGAGCCGCCCCTATCGCGAAGGCGAGCTGTCCGCCCGTCCCGGATACCATAACGGGACCCACCGATTCCGCCGCTATCTGACCCGTTAGATCCACAGCGAGCGCGCTGTTTATGGCGACCATATTATCGTGAGCCGCTATAACACGGGGGTCGAGGACATAGCTTGAAGGGTGAAGCTCAAATATGGGATTCATGTTTATGAAATCCATCTCCTCCTTCGTCCCCCCTCCGCATGCCGTCGATACAACCTTTCCGGGGTTTAAGGTCTTCCTTTTGCCCGTTATAACCCCCTTCATCACAAGGGTTGCCGTCCCCCTCGGGAGATTCTCGGAATGGATTCCGAGGTCCTCCTTATCCTCAAGGACGCCGAGCTGCATTATCCACTCCGATGTCCCCCCAACCCCCACCTCCAGAGTATCCCCATCCTTTATAAGACTCGCCACATGCTCCGCTATCCTCTTCTCAACCTCGCCCGGACCCGCCGTTCTCCTCCCCAGAAGATCAGTCGAGCCGGGTGTCCTCCCCGAGGGGATATGCTCAACGAAATAATCTATCTCCGAGAAATGAATATAATTATCACCGTAGGTCCTTATAAGGTTCGGAATAACCTCACCTATAACAAGTTTCGCAGCCCTTACGGCTTTCTTCTTATCCCATAAAGACGCCCCGAAGCTCATAAAACCATGCTCATCAGGAGGAGATACCCCTATGAGGAGAACATCAACAGGCTCCCTGAAGGAGGGGTCCTCAGCCCATAAAAGACAGCTAACAAGATAATCTATCCTCTTCTCCCTTATAGCCTCCCTCGCAACAGGAAGGATATAACCAACGCTGACATCAAATATCTCCTCCCAACCCGGCTCATACCAAGGCATATCCCTTCCGGGTGCCGGGACGAAAAGCTTTATCTTCCCAAGCTCGCCTGAAGAAGCCCTCTCAATAAGGGATAAACAGAGACCATAGGGCTCAAGACCATAGGCGAACGAAACCCTGTCCCCGGGCTTTATAAGCTTCATGGCTTCCTCATGACTTATAAACCTTGATTCATACTCCTCTCTCCATCCCATAAATCCTCCTTGATTTGGGCTCCAGAATAAATGATAATACATATTAGATGGGTCATAAAATATACCCCCCAAAGCAGAAACTCCCCCTCTGGGACAGACTCCTAAGTTTATCAGAGGAGGCGAAATACGAAACCATATCAACATCCGAAGTCCAAGACCTCCCATTAAGATGCTGGATCTACCCCGCCCAGGGCAGGGGAAAACCCGTGCCCATAATGAAAACCCTCTTATCAAATATATGCTCCCATAACTGCCTCTACTGCCCCCACAGAAAGGACAGGGAATATGAAAGAATGTCCCTCGAACCCGAGGAGATAGCATCATCATTCGGGGAGCTCCTGAGAAGAGGAGTCGTGGAGGGGATATTTTTGAGCTCAGCGATAGAGGATTCCCCAGCAAAAACCATGGACCTTATACTCAAAACGGCGGAGATAATAAGGGAAAAAATGGGATTTACGGGATATATGCACCTCAAAGTTATGCCCGGAGCCGAGAAAAGTCAGGTCGAGAGGGCATGCGAGCTCGCAACAAGAATATCAATAAACATAGAAGCGCCCGAGAAATACCTTAAAAAAATAAGCCCGGAAAAAGAACCATCCCATATAATCCCCCAGATAAGTTGGATAAAAGAATTTTTAAAGGGCGATAAATCCCAGACAACCCAGTTCGTCGTCGGAGCCGCCGATGAAAAGGATATAGATATCCTCAGAACAACAGAAAATCTTATAAAAAACTTCAATATAAGAAGATGCTACTTCTCAAACTTAA
>CAZTWH010000115.1:0-3613 GCA_964617575.1 uncultured Dehalococcoidia bacterium | reverse complement strand
ACTCAACAACACCCGGAGCATCCTCACCCGGAACACCAAGCTTTATCCCGGAATGGGCGCCCGTCGCTATAAGAACGGCGGAAAAACCATCCTTGAAAAGCAAGTCTATATCATCTATCCTCGTGTTCGTCTTCATCTCTATGCCAAGCGCCCTTATATTCTCTATCTCCTCATCTATTATCTCCCTCGGAAGCCTGTATGAAGGTATCCCAACCCTCATCATCCCGCCGAGAACAGGAAGAGCCTCAAAAACGGTAACAGAATGCCCGAGCTTCCTCAGGAAATAGGCGGCAGTAAGACCACAGGGACCCGAACCTATTACCGCAACCCTCTTCCCCGTATCAGGAACCTCAACCCTCTCGGGAGGAAGCTCCTTCTTCCCGTAATCATAAGCAGCCCTCTTCAAAATCCTTATAGCTATAGGCTCCCCCTGCTTAGCCTGCCTGCACCCCTCCTCACAGGGAGCAAAACAAGCCCTCCCGCATATCCCGGGGAGCGGATTCGTCTCCTTTATAACCTTTAAGGCTTCCGCAAACTCCCCCCTCGATATATGCCTCACATACCTCGGAACATCAACACCGGCAGGACAGGCTTTCTTGCACCTCGCCTCTATAATCACCGGAGGTTTTATCTCCGGAACCCTCGAAAGAGGAGTCCTCGGGCTCTCCTTCGCCGTGAGAAGCCCCGAGAAATCTATCGCAAGCCCATCAAAGGTTATCCCAAAGGTATCCTTAACCTCATTCTCCATAAGAACAGCACCGAGGAGAACGGAGGTTATGCTCGGAACACTCTCCCCCTTCTTCACAGAGAACCTCAGATTCACTATATCAAGACCCTTCTTAAAATGGTAGATGAGCTCAAAATAATCCCCCATATCAAGACAGCTTATGGCACCGAGGGTAGCCCCTTCACCCGAAAGCCTTATAACCTCGGGCAAAAGCTCCCTCTTCTCTAACCTCCTCTCCTCCATGCTCTTCACCTCTTCTCAGCAAGTTTCTTGAGCGCCAGAATAACCCCGTCTATTATAGCCTCAGGTCTCACAGCACACCCCGGAACATATACATCAACAGGTATAACCTTGTCTATCCCCCCAAGTATGTTGTAACACTCCCCAAAAACTCCACCCGTGCACGCACATGTCCCTATCGCCATAACAACCTTCGGTTCAGGAACCTGCTCATAAAGATTCCTTAAAACCCTGTAATTCCTCCTGTTAGCGGGTCCCGTTATCATCAGTATGTCAGCATGCTTCGGATTCCCTATATTAAGCATCCCGAACCTCTCAACATCATATAGGGGCGTAAGACAGGCAAGAATCTCTATATCACACCCATTACAGCTCCCACAATCATAATGAAGTATCCACGGAGATTTTATCCTCGAAAGCTTTATCAGGCCCATACAAGCCCCCCAACTATGTTTATAAGACAAAGACCCGCCCCCACAAGAAGCCCCGCCCTGAGCATCCAGCCCCATGTGAGACGGGCTGTTATGTTGTCAATAAATAGCTCCACAAGCCATGAGCCTATCGCTATAAGGGCGCCAAGCCATAAAGGATGAGCCCAGAATAAAGCTATAAAGCTAAGTATAAATACAAGCTCATACCAGTGAGTTAGCTCTATTATGGCAAGGGATGGACCCGAAAACTCCGTATAAACCCCCCTCACTATCTCCTGATGGGCATGCTCGGAAGCCGATATATCAAACGGGGATTTCCTCATCTTTATGGTGAGAGCTATAAGAAGGGCTATGAATACAAGGAAGAGGTACGGAAGAAGGGGTCTATCAAATTCAAATATCCCCTCAACCCTGAATGTCCCAACCCTGAGGTAAATGGCGACGGCTGATAATAGAAGTATGGGCTCATAGGAGAGGATCTGAAGTATCTCCCTCAAAGCACCGAAATGGGAATAAGGAGATTTGACGGAGAAGGCTCCGAGGGCAAGACATACGCCACCAAAGCCCAAAACAAGCATTATCATAAGAAGGTCCTGATTTCCGGCATAAAGAAGCATGAGAGCTGCTATAACAAGCACAAGGTAGCCGAAAACCCATATAAAGCTCGCCTTCGTCGTGGCTATCCTCTCCTTTGATATGAGTTTTAAGAAATCATAGAAGGGCTGCCATATGGGAGGACCTATCCTCCCCTGCATATGGGCTGTTATCTTCCTATCTATCCCCCTCATAAGCCCCCCCACAAGAGGGGCTACAAAAAGGATTATTATCGGCAAGACAAAGTTCCATATCATAGCAGCACCACCCCGAAAATTATGAGCCATAAAATTATCCCTATCGGAATAACCGCCCTGTTCAAAACCCTCTCCCCGAATATGTTCTCAAGATAATAACCGCCCGTCTTGAGCTCAACAGGTTCATCACCAAGGCTCCTGAATTTCATCTCCATGCCCACATGCTCGCCGGCTATATACGCGGGTCTTATCTCCTCCTTCCTCACCTTGATGAAAATTGCGGGGGAAAGGAGAGCGAACGCAACAAGGGCGGTCAAGGGCCACGGCGCGAAAAGACCAAAACCAACCCTGAGATGCCAGCCACTGAAGTCAAAAGGAAACCTGTACCCCATAGCCTCAGCAGCGGGAACCACAACACCATTCATAAGGGGAGCCATACATACGCTGAGAGCTATAGCCCCAAGTATGAGGATCAGAACTGTCGAGTAGTAATAAAACCCCATCCTCTCCGGAGGAGGACCCTCAGCCCTCGGCGCCTGGGCTAAAAGCCTCCCCATCCATTTGACCCAGAATACTATAGAGGCGGCACTACCCAAAACTATTAATGCGAGAACAAGAGGCATCCATCCGGAACCGAGAACATCGGGCTTTACGGCACCGGATACAGCCTCTATCCCCATCCATTTGGATACGAGAACCCCGAAGGGCATGAGGAGCATGGATATCATTCCAGCTATAGCTATCCAGCTTATAACAGGTAGCCTCCCCGCTATCCCCTCCATATCCTCTATATTCCTGCTCCATATGTGATGCTCTATAACTCCAACAGCGAGGAACATAAGACCCTTCGATATGGCATGAAAGATTATAAGAGCTATGGCGGCATTTATGGCAAGGGGTGTGTTTATCCCCGCACACGCTATTATAAGACCGAGATTCCCTATCGTTGAGTAGGCGAGAACTCTCTTGGCATTCGTCTGACTTATGGCGAGAAAAGCCGTCGCTGCGAAGGTGAAAGCCCCGAATACCGCAATAGCGGTCGATAGATAGGTCCCCTCAAATCCGGGAGCGAGCCTCACAGCAAGATATACCCCAGCCTTCACCATCGTGCTCGAGTGAAGCAGGGCTGAAACGGGCGTCGGGGCAACCATGGCTCCGAGGAGCCATGAGTGCCAGGGAACCTGAGCAGCCTTCGTGAAAGCTGTAAGACATAGAAGAGCAAGGGGAAGAAGAACCAGAGCCCCCTCTTTCAAAATGCTCTGTATAACTATGCTCCCCGTATAATTGGTGGCTAGAATTATGGCGCCAACACAGGCGCAGGCTCCAACAAGGTTCATCCATAAAGCCCTTAGGGCTCCTTCCTTAGCCTCGGGTGTCATGTCATGAAGTATTAGCTGGAAGCAGCATAGGGTCGTTACTTCCCA
>CAZTWH010000114.1:0-3637 GCA_964617575.1 uncultured Dehalococcoidia bacterium | reverse complement strand
GCCATAGACCTGATAGACGAGGCTTCATCGAGAGTTAAGCTTGCCTACTCGGAGCCTCCTCTTTCCATCTCGGAGCTTGAGAAAGCCCTTGAATGTCTGAGGAGGGAGAAGGAGCAGGCTATAGAGGAACAGCAGTATGACTACGCCGCCGAACTTAGGACAAGGGAGGTGAAACTTGAGGAGAAGATAAAGAAGGCTCGTGAGGAGCTTAAAGTCGATCTTGAGAAGCCCAAGGTTACGGAGGAGGAGATAGCGGAAGTTGTTAGCATGTGGACGGGCATACCCGTCTCCAGGCTAACAACGGATGAGACGAAGAGGCTTCTCGAGATGGAGGAGGCTATTCACAGAAGGATAGTTGGTCAGGATGAGGCTATAAGCATGGTATCAAAGGCTGTGAGACGCGCTATGGCGGGTCTCAAGGACCCGAGGAGACCCATAGGTTGCTTCATGTTCCTGGGTCCCACGGGTGTCGGGAAGACGGAGCTTGTCAGGGCTATCGCCGAGTTCCTTTTCGGCTCTGAGGACGCCCTCATAAGGCTTGATATGTCCGAATTCATGGAGAAGCACAATGTAGCTCGCCTTATAGGCGCTCCGCCGGGTTATGTTGGATATGAGGAGGGTGGACAGCTCACCGAAGCTGTTAGGAGGAAGCCCTATTCAGTTATACTCCTTGATGAGATAGAGAAAGCCCATCCTGATGTCTTCAACATTCTTCTCCAGATATTTGACGATGGTCATCTAACGGATGCGAAGGGAAGGAAGGTTGATTTCAGGAACACCCTTATAGTCATGACATCGAACATAGGCGCTGAGCTTATAAGGAAGGAGAGCGCGATAGGGTTTGTCGGGAGAAGGGATGAGAAGGAATTTCAGAAGATGAGCTATGAGAGGATGAAGGAGAAGCTCCTCGAGGAGCTTAAGAAAACATTCAGACCCGAGTTTCTGAACAGGCTCGATGGTGTTGTTGTCTTCCATGCTTTAACTAAGGAGCACATCCTTAAGATAGTTGACCTCATGCTCTCCCAGGTGCAGGAGCAGATAAAGGATAAGGGTCTCAGGCTCGAGGTCACGAAGGAGGCTAAGGAGCTCCTCGCCGAGAAGGGATTTGACCCCAACTTCGGAGCAAGACCATTGAGGAGAACCATAGAGAGGATGCTTGAGGACCCCCTCTCCGAGGCTATACTTTCCGGTAAGTACAATCCCGGGGATACGATAGTAGTGGACAGGGAGGGGGATGAGATAGTATTCAGGACTCCCGCCCTCGCAGAGAAATCCTCATGAGGTATGTCTGCAAATCATGTGGGTTCGGGGCGGAGAAGTGGTACGGAAGATGTCCTTCCTGCGGCGAATGGAATACATTTTCGGAAAGCTCGGAAAGCGTTGAGGTTTACAGGCTCTCAGAATTCAAAACCTGTGATTTCCCGAGGATTGTTCTTCCCTATAGTGAAGTGAACAGAGTTCTCGGAGGGGGTATAGTTCCGGGTTCATCCATACTTATAGGAGGTGAGCCGGGGATAGGTAAATCAACCCTTCTTCTTCAAATCGCATCCTCCTTCTCAAAGGATTTCGGAAAGGTTCTGTATATAGCCGGGGAGGAATCCGTAGTTCAGATAAAGCTTCGGGCTGAGAGGCTTAAGGTGGAGGGGGAGGAGCTTTTCATTTTGCCTGAGACCCAGGTTGAGAGGATACTGGATGAGGCTGATAAGCTATCTCCCTCCCTCCTCATAGTGGATTCAATTCAGAGCCTCTACTCAAAGGAAGTTGATGGGTTCCCCGGGGGTCCCTCGCAGGTCAGGGAGAGCGCATCAAGGCTTATAAGATGGGCTAAGCCGAAAAATATACCCCTCTTCCTTATAGGTCATGTGACGAAGGAGGGGGTTGTCGCCGGTCCCCATACCCTCGAGCACATGGTTGATGTCGTCCTCTACCTTGAGGGGGAGAGGCTGAGCTCCTACCGGATCCTGAGGAGCACCAAGAACAGATTCGGCTCGACAAACGAGGTCGGGATATTCGAGATGAGGGACGAGGGTCTCAAGGAAATAGAAAACCCCTCCTCCGTTTTCCTCTCCCGGAGGGATGAGGGCTCCATAGGTTCCGTTATATTCCCTTCAATAGAGGGGACAAGACCCATACTCGTTGAGATCCAGGCTCTTACAAATCCCACAAGTTTCTCCGTACCAAGTAGGACGGCAAACGGAATAGACCCCAATCGCCTCATCCCCGTTTCGGCAGTCCTGTCAAAGTGGGGAGGAATGCCCCTCCATGACCAGGATATAATGGCCAACATAGTCGGAGGCTTGAGAATAGACGAGCCCGGAGCCGACCTCCCCCTCGCCCTTGCAATAGCATCGAGCTTCAAAGGCTTCAAAATAAGCCCCAAACTCGTCGCAATAGGCGAGATAGGACTGAGCGGGGAGATAAGACAGGTATCCCAGATGGAGAGAAGACTTAAAGAAGCAGAAAGGCTCGGCTTCGAAGCAGCAATAATCCCGGAGGGAATACCTCTGAGGACAAACCTCGAAATCCTCCCCTCAAAAACAATAACAGACGCCATGAAAAAAGCCTTCACATATGTGTGAAATTAGTTTCTTCCTCTGTGAGATAATAAAATTGGAGGAAGAATGGAGAAAAAGGAAAAGATTCAGCTCCTTTACGAAGTAGCGGAAGATATGCATTACCATGAGCTTGGTTTTCTCTTTCAGAGGTTGAACTTCTTTTTGGTCTCAATGTCATTTCTTGTGGTGGCTTTTGTGATGGCTTATTACACAAAAGAGGCGAAAAATGATGGCATAACACGAGCTCTTGTTTCTTTGGGTCTAATTACTTCTTTAATCTTCACTTTTGTCAATTTTTGGAACTCCGAGAATATCATAAAGAAATTAAGGGATTATATTTTGAAGAAAGAGGGTGAGATTAAAGGACTGCCAAACGAGAAAATAGAAGGTCCACTAACCACTGTTACAGCTTCCTTTAAAGATAAAAAGCTTATATGGAAGTTTCCTGCCTTGATTACTTGGTCTATACCCCTTATTTCCTTCGCATTTTGGCTTTCTGTATTATGCATACTTTTGAATAACCCGCGGTGGGGAATTTTAGGAATATCCATGGTGGTGGGATTTTTAGGAATTTTGTGTATTTCTTCCAAGCATGTAAGAGCCTTTCTTAAAAACGAATAATGGATGCCGTGAGAAAGCATTCACATATCTCTGATCACTTCCCCTTGAAGTTTGGCTCCCTTCTTTCTATGAAAGCCATAACGCCTTCCCTGAAGTCTTCGGTGGAGTAGCATATCTTGTTTGCTTCCCTCTCAGCCCTTATCTGCTCGGAGAGATCCCCTTTCCCCTCCCTTAAAAGCTCCTTTAAAAGCCTCGTGGCTATGGGGGGTCCCTTTGATAGTTTCCGGGCGAAATCGAGAGCCTCATCGAATAATTTGGAGTGGGGGACGACTTTGTTCACTATCCCGAGCCTTAAAGCCTCCTCGGCGTCTATGAAATCCCCCGTGAGCATGATCTCAAGGGCTTTTGAATAACCGACCATCCGCGGTAGGAAGAATGTGGCGCCCGATGTCGGGACGATGCCCCTTTTTATATATATCATGCTGAAGAAGGCTTCATCTGAGGCTATCCTCATATCGCAG
>CAZTWH010000113.1:0-3678 GCA_964617575.1 uncultured Dehalococcoidia bacterium | reverse complement strand
AAAGACGAGATTCTACAAGTTTTAAAAGAGGAATTTCCGCTCCTTAGGGAGAAGTTTGGAGTGAGGAGAATAGGGCTCTTCGAGTCCTATGCGAAAGGGGAAGAGACCGAGGGGAGCGATATCGATCTTCTCGTCGAATTTGAGAGACCTATAGGCTTCTTTAAATTTATAGAACTTGAGAATTATCTGAGCGAAAGGCTTGGATTTAAAGTCGACCTTGTAACCCCGGACGCCCTTAAACCCCGTATAAAACCTTACGTGATGAAGGAAGTTATCTATGCCTAAGGGGGAACTCGGCATCGAAGATAGGGTTCTAAGGGGATATGTAAAAAGCTTGCCCTATGAAAGGTGAGCTTGATAAATTTAAAAGGGCAAGTTAAAGATGAGCATTACTTATATAGAAGGAAGGGTAAGGGGACCTACCGGGAAGGAGGCAAGGGTACGCTTTCTGATAGACAGCGGTGCTACCTATTCTCTGCTTCCTGAAGGGATATGGAAGGCTATAGAGCTAACTCCCAAAAGGGAGTTTGACTTCACCCTTGCGGATGGAACAGTGGTTAGGAGGAAGGTCTCGGAGTGCTACATTGTCCTTCCTCAGGGAGAAGGACATACTCCTGTGATCTTGGGGGAGCCGGGTGATGACGAAGCCCTTCTAGGAGTAGTCACTTTAGAAATCATGGGCTTGGTTTTCAACCCCTTCAGTCGCACCCTTCACCCTATGCGTATGCTTCTGACCTGACTTTTAAGGATTGGGTGGCAAATCTCTTATAACGCCCATCCTGAGAGTAAGCTTGGCTCTGTGATCCTTTAAAGGTTGAAAACTCCCTTTATGGCATAGAACACATCCTGAGGTTTTTCTATTTTGTGTTCTATGTTCACGGTTATAAGAAGAGCTTCTTCGCTGTGGTCTCCTTTGAGTTCTCCTTCCTCAGTCCTTAGGGGAAGGGTTTGGACCTTAGCCTCACCGAAGGAGCAAAATCCATGATCAGAGATGATTATGAGTTTGTTGCCCTTATCTAAAAAGCCCGTATCGAAGATAAGTTCTTTTATCTTTCCATCCAATCTCTTATACCATTCGAGGACGCATCCCTCTCCCCAGTGAAAGTGCTGTATCCTGTCAAGGAGGGTGTAGACGGAGATAAGGAGGTCAGGCTCTTCACCGAGGAGTTCCTTGGTTTTCTCCGTCACCCTTTCGAGCTCTTCTTCCCATTCTCTCTCATTTGTCGGAAGCCCAAAACCCACCGGTCTGAAGTCGACATTAAAAGAATAAGGAGGAACAACGAAAGGAACATTCAAAACCTTCACCCTTTTCCCTTCCCTCTCAAGTATATCCCATATAAACTCAACCTTTATGTCTTCCCTTCTCACAAGTCTGTTCTCCTTCACGAAGCTATCATGACCATGCTCCTCAGGGGTCTTTCCCGAAAACATACCACACCAGATGGATGGGGAAATGGGCTTCTCCTTGAGGACGATGGTCGCGGGCTTTCCCACCTCGCAAAGCTTCTTGAAGGAGGGGAGCTTTTCAATGTTCGGCTTTATAACCCTCCAGGTGGCGGCATCGATTCCGAGGACGAAGAGCATTATTCCTCCTTCTCAAGCACTATTCCCGCTCCTATGTTTTTCCCTCCCCTCCTCAGAACGAACCTCCCGAGTTCAGGTATATCGAGGAACTTTTCAACAACCATGGGATCAACTTCAAAGACCATCACCCCAGCCTCATTCCTGTCTATAAAGGATGGACTTATCTCCATAACTTCCCCGCTCTCAGAACTTATTCTCTCCTTTATCTCCCTCACAATTCCCCTTGAGATCTTCGTTCCGCACCTTATTTCGACCTCCTCACCTTTCTTGAGATCTCCTTCAAGTATTACCGCTTCCCCTTTAAATCTGTGGACCTCTCTTGGCGGATCCTCGGGTCTTCCTCCGACATCTCCCCTTAAAGGTCTTCCATCAATGATAACTCCTATGCAGTCGCCTGTCTCCGCTCTTTCCACCTCTCCAGGATATACCTTTATGCTCCTGACCATCCCCTTTATCCCCGAGGGCTGAAATATAAGCTCATCCCCTCTCACAAGGTATCCCGATTCCACCCTCCCTACGACAATATCCTGCCCCTCAATCCTGTATACATCTTGAACGACGAATCTCAGGGGCTTTTCGCCAAAAGTCTCAACCTCCACCCCGTCGAGGGCTTCGATAAGGGTTTGACCCCCATACCACCCCATCCTCTCCGATCCCTTATATACATTATCGCCCTCCAGAGCCGAAATGGGTATGAAGCTTAATGGGAAGATGCCGAAGGAGGAAAGCATTCGCGACACCTCATCCTTCACCCTGAGGAAGACCTTTTCATCAAAATTTACAAGATCCATCTTGTTTACCGCCACTATCACCTTCTTTATACCAAGAAGGTTGAGAAGGAAGGAGTGTCTCTTCGTTTGCTCCCTCACCCCTTCCGGGGCTGACACGACAAGGATTGCGAGCTGTGCGTGGGATGCCCCGGTTAGCATGTTCTTTATGAACTCCTTATGACCCGGGACATCGACTATTGTGTAAAACTTCCTTTTCCCCCTGAATATAACCCGCGTCGTATCTATCGTCCTCTCCTCCTTGAGCTCCTCCTCGAAGGAATCAAGGAAGTAGGCGAACTCGAATCTCTTTTTATACTCTTCGAGGAGCTTCTGAACCTCGGCAAGTTTATCCTCGGGTAGAGTTTCCGAGTCATAGAGAAGTCTCCCTATGAGGGTCGATTTTCCGTGGTCAACATGTCCAACAATCACAACATTTAAATCCATTTCCACCTCCTCACATGTATCCGAGGGCGCGAAGCTTCTGCATCGTGAACACCCTCTCCTTATCCTGAGCCCTCCCCGCTCTCTCCGCTATCTTCGTGTGCCTTATCTCCTCTATTATCTCATCTATTGTTGATGCGTTTGAATCTATCGGGAGGGTGCAGGGCTCACATCCTAGGCTCCTATATCTTTTACCTCCTTTCGCGAAATACATGGGATTCACAGGTATACCCTCCCTCTTTATATATTCCCAGACATCAAGCTCCCTCCAGTGGAGGATGGGATGAACCCTCATATGGGTCCTCTCCCTTAAAGAACTCTGGAAATGGTCCCATATCTCAAGGGGCTGATCTTTATAATCCCATCTGAATTCCTCATCCCTCGGGGAGAAATATCTCTCCTTCGCCCTTATCCCGTGCTCATCCCTCCTTATGGCGAGGATGAGGGCATCGAATTTGTATTTCTCAAGACATATCCTCAAGGCTTTCGTCTTTAGCTCGGTGCAGCACTCAAATTTCCCCCTCTCGGGACCCATGCCCCTCTTTATAGCTTCCTCATTCCTCGCAACTATAAGCTCGAATCCCCATTCCCGCGCAAGCCTATCCCTGAACTCATACATCTCCTTGAATTTATATCCCGTATCTATATGGATGACAGGGAAGGGTATTTTCCCGAAGAAGGCTTTTCTAGAGAGCCAAAGGATGGTCGTTGAATCTTTTCCCGTGCTCCAGAGAGCTGCTATGTTTTTGAACTCCGCATATGCCTCCCTTATTATGTATATGCTTCTGTTCTCAAGATCCCGAAGTTCCATATCTCCCTCCTATATAAAAGCCTTTATGCCTGTGAGGATTCCGAGGGCTATGAGGAGGGCTCCCTATTACGA
>CAZTWH010000112.1:0-3711 GCA_964617575.1 uncultured Dehalococcoidia bacterium | reverse complement strand
GAGCTCGGATTTAAGAATTTTAAATCCGTTCAGACCATCTTCACCATCCCGGAGAAGATGAGGGAGAGAGAGCCCGTGAAGGAAGGCTATGGGGAGGGGGGATTCGTTGTGATCTCGGCAGAGAGGGGATAAGAAAATGAAGAAGAATTGAAGGGCGGGATATTCCCACCCTTTATTTTTATACCCCTTAAGATTAGAATTGGGAGGGATGGCAACCCTTATCCTTCTCGCATTGGTTATACTTCTCCTTTCCGCCCTGCTTATCGTTCTCCTAAGAAGGGAGAGGGTAAGACCGGAGGAGGTTGAATCCCTTGTATCCCGGATATGGATGGAATCGGGAATAGGTGAGAAGGTGGGGGAGCTCGCAACCCACGCCAAGGAAATAAAGGAAAGCCACAGGTCAATAGAAAGAATGCTAAGGGTGCCGACGGAGAGGGGCGCTTTCGGCGAGATGGCTCTCGAAACCATCCTCTCAGATCAGCTTCCCCCCGATATGTTCGGAATGAGGGAGAAAATCCTCGGAGATAGAATCCCGGACGCCTATATAAGATCAACCGTGGGTATCATCTGCATAGACTCCAAATTCCCCCTCGATAACTATAGAAAAATGATAGAAAGCGAGGATTTAAAAGAAAAATATAAAAAAGACTTCCTCAGGGATGTGGAAGTCCATCTCCAGAGTATAGCCGGTAAATACATATGCCCGGAAAAGGGAACGGCGAATTTCGCATTCGCATATATCCCCTCCGAAGGAGTTTACTGGTTCCTTGTAAACGAAGCATTCGACCTGCTTCGAGACTATACGAGGAAGGGAGTGCAAGTCGTATCCCCTTTGACTCTATCACACAAGGTTGAACTTATAAAAGCCGGAGTCCACGCGAAAAAGTTATCCGAAAACGCAGAAAGAGTCAGAAACAGCATCACAGGACTTTCAAAAATCTTTGAAGAGATCGATGATAAGTGGAGAATATTCTACCAAACCCATTTAAGAAACCTCGGAAATAAAGCCGAGGAAATAGACAGGGCTTACAGAAGACTAAGAGAGGAGTTCGAAAAAATCGAAAAATTCGCGGAAGAATGAAGGATGTTGAAGATTGGGGGATGGATAAATTATCTGAGCTTAAAGTGGTTGCTGAAAAAATTAAATCGTGTTCGCGCTGTGAGCTTTCTAGAGAAAGGAAATTTATATATCCGGGAGTAGGTTCTCCAGATTCAAAGGTCATATTCATTGGTACCGCCCCGGGACCTTCGTGTGATCGGATTCTTAGTCTCTCAACTGCACATCCCTTTATAGAAGGAGCGAGGACACCTTTCTACGAAGGTACAGATACAGGAAAAATCCTTAACTCATGGTTTGACTTTATGGGTCTAAATCGAGATGATTTCTATCTAACCAACTTGGTGAAATGTCCTGTTAAGAGGGAAAGCCCCCCTTTCGATCCCACCCCTAAGCAAATAGAAAATTGCTCCCTATGGTTAGAGCGAGAGATAGTAATAATTCAGCCCAAGTTAATCGTGACTTTAGGATTTTCAGCCAAAAAACATCTTTTGGGAGCTGGGATACAGTGCAACTATGGAGAATGTAAAGAGATACATAAATGTTATGGAGGGAAGAATATGATGATAAAATTCTTTCCTTTGCCTCACCCTATGAATGTGCAGGGTTATTCTTTACGGCCTTGTGAAATATCCAACGAGGTGAGGAATATGCTTACTGAACTTAAGAGACTTGTTAAGGAAATAGAAACAGCATAAAGGCTTATGTCACTTCTGGCTCGGGAGACCCCCGTTTTTAAGAGTTTTTAAATCAACTAAGACCTTTTAGCCTTCTCGAGAGAATAGGAGTATAGAGTCTGTGAGGTAAACTTCACCGCACCGAACCCAAGCTTGATACATAGAAACGGAAGCTCTCAGCCCATAAAGGATGTCTTTGAGAGAATGGAGTCCGGTATAAAGTGCTCCCCCTCCTCTACCGTCTTTAGAGGGGGTCTTGACAGGAGATCCATACCGGGCTCGTAGTCGAAAATCTCCTTAAGCTCTCTATTGAGCATGTATATGAGCTTTGAGATGGGTATATCGGCTGGGCAGGAGTCCTGACACTGCCCGCAGTTCACACACGATTCCACGACATGAAATGCCCTGATGGCGGGGAAGGCGATCGAAGGTGGAATCCTCCCCGGGGGTACAACGAGCCTGTCAGCTTCAAGGCAGCAGTCCACGCAGTAGCAGATGGGACAGGCATCACGACATCCGTAGCACTTTATGCAGTGATTGAATTGATCCATCCAGTAGGAGAACTTCTCGGAAAGCTCCATCTCCCTGAGGGGCTTAAGGTCTTCCTCAAGGCATTTCTCGGCTTTACTTTTTTCTTCCTCCTCCTTTTTCCTTCTGAGCTCAATTGAGCTTTCGTCAGCATCCTCAACCTTTATATACCCCGCCTCCTTCGCCTTCGTGAGGATTTCCTCCCCCTTCTCCGTGAGTACCTCTATGAAGGTAGCCCTCTTATCCTCCCCTCCCCACTTGCCGCACGCTATATCCGCCATCGTCGGGATTTTGACCTCACATCTTCTGCAGTTCTCCCTCCTCCCGTATCCCTTCGCCTCAAGTTCGGAAAGGCTCCTCTCAATCTCCCTTCCGTCCCTGAGCCTCACCTTGAGAGTGTCCCCATCTATATCCTCCCATACGACATCCTCGGGGCTTGCGCCGAACTCCTCCTCAAGCATCTTCCGGGCGACGGAGGATTTGAGGGTCCCCGTGCAGTTCACGCCTATGATGATAAGGTTTTCCCTCCTCACCTGCTCCCTCTTTACAAGCTCAACTAGGGCTCTCGCATCGCAGGGTTTTGCGACAACGGCGAGCCTCATATCAAGGGCTCCGCCGAGATATTCCTTTATGAAGCGGGCTATATTGGGGGACGCGAAGTGAAGGGTTCCTGCTGTCTCAGAGAGCATTTCAGGGGATGTTATAAGGGCGGGTATCCCCTCAAGCCTATCCCCATCCTTCTGTTTCACAGCAACCACTCCTTCAACCATCCCCTTCTCAAGAACGAATTTCAAAAGAGCTGTCACCGCCCCTCCCGAACTCGCCCTCCTCCTTATATCCTCATCGGTCGCCCAAGCGAGGCACATCCTTCCCATTTCATCCTCCTTTTACGAGCCTTGCGGCGCACACCTTGAACTCCGGCATCCTCGCGCCGGGGTCAAGTGCGGGATTTGTGAGAAGATTTGCCGGTCTATCCCCGAAGTGGAAGGGGATGAAGAGACCCCCCTCCGGAACCTCATCCGTCACCCTTGCCAAAAGCTCAAGCCTCCCCCTCCTCGTCTCAACCCTCACCCTCTCCCCCTCCTCTATCCCTTCCCTCTCCGCATCCCTCGGATTTATCTCAACAAAGCATTCGGGAGTCTCATTGTGAAGGTCATCCGTTCTCCTTGTCATCGTCCCGGTGTGATAGTGGAATATAAGCCTCCCCGTCGTGAGATAGAAGGGATATTCATCATCGGGAACTTCGGCGGGCGGTTTATATTCAACGGGCTGAATTTGCCCCCTCCCATCAGGGGTGTTGAACCTCTCCGTGAACATCGTCGGGGTTCCGGGGTGGTCTTCGGATGGGCAGGGCCACTGGATTCCTCCGGGCTTTTTCAGCCTCTCATAGGTTATGCCCCTGTACTGGGGAATAGCCTTCCTTATCTCCTCAAAGATCTCCTCGGGGGA
>CAZTWH010000111.1:0-3715 GCA_964617575.1 uncultured Dehalococcoidia bacterium | reverse complement strand
TCGGGGGACAGAAGCTCCGGCATCCTAACCCTTTCACCCTGAATGGCGCCTACCTCCCATGCGACCCCGAATACGGATAAAAGGTCAGGACGGTTGGGCGTCACCTTCAAATCGAATATGATGTCCCCGATATATTCCGTCAGGGATATGCCCACAGGGGCATCATCCGGGAGCTCCATTATGCCCGTGTGCTCCTCGGATATCCCAAGCTCCCTCTCGGAACATATCATCCCCCTCGATAAAACCCCCCTTATACTCCTCTCCTCTATCCTGAAAACCTCGCCCGTTTCTGGATTTCTAACAAGAGCTCCGGGTTTTGCGAGGGGGACTTTCATCCCGAGCCTGACATTCGGGGCGCCGCAAACAACATCAAGAGCCTCATCCCCGAGCATGACTCTTACGACTTTCAGCTTATCCGCGTTCGGATGGGGCTTTATATCCTCGATAAGCCCTATATATACCCCCTCCCACTCCCTCCTCTCAATCGACCCGACCTCGCATCCCGCGAGGGTCAGTTTCTCCGCGAGCTCCTCGGGGCTCAGCTTTATATCCACATACTCCTTTAGCCAGTTTAAAGGAACCCTCATCTCATCTGTCTCAAAAACCTTATATCGTTTGAGTAGAAAAGGCGTATATCATCTATTCCGTATCTCAGCATGGGTATCCTCTCTATCCCCATGCCAAAGGCGAAACCTGTGTAAACCTCAGGGTCATATCCTACCCTCCTCAAGACCTCGGGGTGAACCATTCCGGCGCCGAGTATCTCTATCCATCCGCTACCTCCGCATAGCCTGCAACCCTCACCCCTGCATATGAAGCAATCTATGGCAACCTCAACACCCGGCTCTACGAAAGGGAAATAATCGCACCTGAATTTAACCCTCCTCTCCTTCCCGAAAAGCCTCCTTGAGAACTCATAAAGCGTCCCCTTTAGGTCAGCCATGGTTATCCCCTCATCAACGGCAAGTCCCTCGACCTGGTAGAACATGGATTCATGGGTGGCGTCCGTAGCCTCATATCTGTAAACCTTCCCGGGCATTATAACCCTTATGGGGGGTTTCCTTTTCTCCATAACCCTTATCTGCATGGGAGATGTATGGGTCCTTAAAAGCATGGGCGTCTTCCCGGATTCATCCTCATAATCTATCCATAATGTTGACCACATATCCCTCGCCGGGTGGTCTTCGGGTATATTGAGAGCCTCGAAGTTATAATAGTCCCACTCAACCTCTGGTCCCTCTACTATCTCAAAGCCCATTGATACGAATACCTCGCATATCTCCCTGAGTATCTTCGTCGTAGGGTGAAGACGACCTAAAAGCGGAGGTCTCCCCGGGAGGGTTATATCTATGGGCTCAAATTTTGGCTTTCCTATCTCCCTCCTCTTCTCCTCAAACTTTTTCTCGAGGATCTCCTTCAGCTCATTAGCCTTCCTACCAACCTCCCTCCTCTCATCTACGGGAAGATTCGGGAGCATCTTCATTATCTTTGATACCTCCCCCTTCCTCCCCAGATACCTGACCCTCCAGGCTTCAAGCTCCTTTGCGTCATTTATAAGGGAAAGCTCCGAAAGAGCCCTCTCTTTTACCTCATCTATCATCAGAGCTCTCCTTTAGCTCTGAGCACAGGCTTCAAGTTTCTCCTTAACTTTGAGAACAAGCTCCTTGAAGGCATCCGGGTCTTCGAGGGCGAGGTTTGCGAGGGCTTTCCTGTTGAGCTCAACACCCAGGAGTTTCAAGCCGTGGATGAATTTGCTGTAGGAGAGACCATGCTCCCTCGCCATTGCGTTTATCCTTATTATCCATAATTTCCTCATCTCCCTCTTCCTCTCCCTCCTGTGGCGGTAGGCGTAGGAGAGGGCTTTCAGCATGGATTCATGAGCCCTTCTGTAAAGGGTGGACCTCGTCCCCCTGTGACCCTTCGTCAGCTTCAAAACCTTCTTGTGCCTCCTCCTCGTCTTTGGTCCTCCCTTAACCCTCGGCATCAGATAACCCTCCTTATCCTGCGAGCATCCGAGATGTGGAGCTCAACCTTACCATCATAAAGCCTCTTCGACCTCTTCGTCCTCCTCCTCCGTAGATGACTCCTCCCAACCTTCATCCTCATAAGCTTCCCCCCACCCGTCTTGTGGATCCTCGCCGAAAGACTCTTCCTCGTCTTCATCTTAGGCATCTCAGGAAAATAATACCCCATTTTCATTTGTAATGTCAATAAATTATAATTTGATTTTGAGGGGGTGAAAGAATGAGAAGAATAATCCTGCTCTTTTCCTTGATTCTGCTCATCCTCATCCCCCTCCCCATACGGGCTCAGGGAGGCATAGAGGTTAAGGCGAATATAGTAGGGGCGATCCTCAAGCCCGGTGAAAGGGAATACCTTCCCATAACGGTGGAGAACAAAAGCGAGGAGGAAAAAACCGTCGAGCTCGGGATAAATCCCCCCTCCCTGCCCGGATGGGATATATGGGTAGAGGAGAAGGTGAGAGCCACAAAGGTCTTCAAGGTCCGGATACCGCCTCAGGATAAAATAGAGCTTCTCCTCAATGTGAGACCCGGTAAGGAAGTCGAGCCCGGAAGGTATGATTTCAAGGTCAAGCTCAAGTATGATGGCGTCGAGGAGATAATACCCATAACAGTCGAGGTGAAAGGTGTCCCTAAAGGGAAAGGGGAAATAGAAGTGTCAACAGACTGGCCCGCCCTTAAGGGACCTTCCGATGCGACATTTGAATTCAGGATTGACATAAAAAACAAGCTGGGGAAGGATGCCTTATTTGACCTCAGGGCTAAGGCTCCTGAGGGGTGGGAGGTTGGATTCAAGCCTGCTTGGGAGGACAAGAGGATATCTTCCGTGAGGATAAGCGATGATTCCACAAAGGGGATAGATGTTGAGGTTAAGCCTCCTCTTCGCGCCTCGCCGGGCGTATATCCGATAGTTGTTGAGGTAAGCTCGGGTGATATAAAGGCTGAGCCTTTGACGCTCAAGGTAAGGATAACGGGGACCTACGAGCTTGAGCTCACGACTCCTACCGAGAGGTTATCGGCGAGGGCTACTGCGGGGAAGGAGAATCCCCTTACCCTTCTTCTCAAGAACACGGGGACTGCTGATGTATCCGAGATAAAGATAGTTGGGACGGGTCCCAGCGGGTGGGAATTCGGTTTTGAGCCGAGCGAGATAGATATTTTGAGGGCTGGTGATAAGGAGCCCATACATATGAACATTGCTATACCGAGGGATGCTATAGCGGGCGATTATATAGTCAGGGTTCGGGCGGATGGATATGAGGCTTCTGATGATGTTGAACTCAGGATAACTGTTGTGACTCCCACTGCGTGGGGGTGGGTTGGTCTCGGGATAATAATAGCTGTTATCTTGGGTCTTTTCGGCATGTTCGCGTGGCTCAGGAGGAGATGAGGGCTGTAGAGACGAGGGGACTTACAAAGGAATATGATGGCGTTAGGGCTGTTGTTGACCTCGACCTTGAGGTTGAGGAGGGGGAGATATTTGGTCTTCTCGGACCGAATGGTGCGGGGAAGACGACCACCATTCTCATGCTCCTTGGTCTCACCGAACCAACGGGAGGTGAGGCTAAGGTTTTCGGCTTAAGACCCCCGGGTGATTCCTTGAAGATAAAAAGGATAACGGGTTATCTCCCCGAAAATCTCGGCTTTTATGAGGATCTATCCGCGAGGGAGAATTTATGGTATATAGCCGAGCT
>CAZTWH010000110.1:0-3721 GCA_964617575.1 uncultured Dehalococcoidia bacterium | reverse complement strand
GTATATAGCTGAGCTCAACGGCATACCGAAGGGAAAGGCTGAGAAACTTATAGACGAGGCTTTGAGGAGAGTCGGTCTTTTTGATGTCTCCGAGCGCCCGGCGGGGACCTTCTCCCGGGGTATGAAGCAGAGGCTCGGTCTTGCGGAGGTTTTAATAAAGGAGCCGAGGCTCGCGATACTGGATGAGCCAACAGCGGGGATAGACCCGGAGGGCGCTTCCCATATATTAGGGCTAATAGAAGAGCTGAACAGGGAAAGGGGGATAACATTCATAATAAGCTCCCACCTTCTCTATCAGGTCCAGAGGATATGTCACAGGGTAGGGATAATGTCAAAGGGGAGGCTTATAGCATGCGGGACTGTCCCTGAGCTCGGCGAGAAGATATTCGGAAGGGGCATAACCGTGGAGGTTGAGACAAGACCCGATGAAAGACTTATGGATGCCCTTAAGAGCCTTGAGGGCGTCAAGAATATAGCGAGGGAGGAATACAAGGTTTACATAAGGAGCGAAGGGGATATTCGGGATATTGTGGCGAGGAAGATATATGATATGGGTTATCCTGTTTATGGTTTGAGGCTTATAGAGCATGCTCTTGAGGAGATATATTTAAGGTATTTTGGAGAGGGATGAGGGGGCTTTTTGTTGTTTTCAAGAAGGAGCTTAGGGATCTTCTTGGGAGCAGGAGATTTTTCATTCTCTTCCTCCTTGTTGTATTTGCGTCCCTATCTTCCACCTATTATGCTGCTCAGGGGATAATGGAGGAGGTGGGGAGGAGCCCCTTCGCTTTTCTCCTTCTATTCACGACCTCCGGAAGATTTCTCCCCTCCTTTTTATTTTTCATAAGCTTTTTTGGTCCCCTTATAGGGATAATTTTCGGCTTTGATGCTGTAAACAGGGAGCATGCATCCGGGACGATAAGCAGGGTTTTATCTCAGCCCATTTACAGGGATTCTTTTATAAACGGGAAATTCCTTGCGGGGATTACCACCCTCGCCATACTTCTCCTCTCCATGATTCTCCTTATAAGCGGTATAGGTTTGAGGATGCTCGGTGTTCCTCCGACGAGGGATGAGATATTGAGACTTGTTTTCTTCTTCGTATTCACCCTCTTCTACTTCGGCTTCTGGCTCAGTCTTTCCATCCTCTTCTCGATAATCTTCAGGACCACGACCACATCAGCCCTCATGAGTATAGGCGTATGGATGTTCTTTGTTTTCTTCATGTTCATGATAGCGGGTGTTATAGCGGATACCCTTGTTCCTGTCCAGAGCGATTCACCTATAGATGTTCGTCTCCATCACGACAGGATAGAGAGGATGATAATGCTTATATCCCCAACAACTCTTTATCAGGAGGGTGTTCAGGCTATCCTCATACCCCTTGCGAGGGGGATAGGGCTTATGCTTTTAAGGGAGCCCTTTTATATACCAACACCCATACCCATAAGCGAGAGCCTTAAACTCGTATGGCCCCAGATAACATCCCTCGTGGCACTCACCCTGTTCTGCTTCGCCTGCTCCTACTACATATTCATGAGACAGGAGATAAGGAGTTAGTGCTATTTCTTCTTGGGCGCGAATGTTATCGTCATGCTCCTTCCATCGAGGGAGGGTTTCCCCTCGGGCACCGCTATGCCCGATAACCTCTCCTCTATTCTCTTCAAAAGCTCCTCCCCAACACTCGGATGAACTATCTCCCTCCCCCTGAACCTCAGGATAAATTTAACCTTATTGTCATCCTCGAGAAGCCTTATGGCATTCTTTATCTTCACATCAAGGTCGTGGGGCTCTATCTTCGGACGAAGCCTTATCTCCTTCACCTCTATAAGCTTCTGTTTCTTCCTCGCCTCCTTCTCCTTCTTTGACATCTCATATTTGAACTTGCCATAATCAAGGAGCTTACATACGGGAGGGTTTGCGTTCGATGCGACCTCAACAAGATCAAGGTTCTTCATCCTCGCTATTTCGAGAGCTTTGGGGAGGGGCACTATACCTATCTGCTTCCCATCCTCTCCTATAAGTCTCACCTCTCTTGCCCTTATCCTTTCGTTGACCCTGTATTCCTTTATAGCCTCACCTCCTTTTCTATCATCTCCTCGAATTTCTCGAGGGGGATTCCCTTAATATTCTCCCCCTCCCTCGTCCTAACCGTTATATTCCCCCCTTCAACCTCCTCGTCCCCTATTATAATCATAAAGGGTATTTTTTGAACCTCCGCATCCCTTATTTTCTTTGTCATCCTCTCCTTCCTCCCATCGACCTCAACCCTTATCCCTTTACCCTCAAGCTCCTCCCTTATCTTATCCGAGTAAGGTATGTGGCGGTCTGCTATCGGTATTATTATGACCTGGGTGGGTGATAGCCAGACGGGCAGGGCTCCCTTATGGTGCTCAAGAAGGCATGCCATGAACCTCTCCATGCTCCCGAGGACGGTTCTGTGTATCATGACGACCCTCTCCTCCCTTCCGTCCCTGTTTATAAAATTTATATCAAACCTTTCGGGGAAGTTGAAGTCGACTTGTATTGTTGGTCCCTGCCATTCCCTCCCGAGGGCGTCTTTTAGGGCTATATCTATTTTTGGTCCGTAAAAGACCCCTTCGCCGGGGTCTATCTTATACGGGAGTTCTTCCATTTCAAGGGCTTTTCTCAGGGCATTCGTCGCCATCTCCCATTTATCGAGGGTTCCCGCATATCTCTCGGGTCTTGTCGAGAGGTATATCTCGAATTCCGAAAATCCGAAGGTCCTGAGCATGAACATGGCGAGTTTTAAAACCTCCCTTATCTCATCCTCGAGCTGGTCGGGTCTTAAAAATATATGGGCGTCGTCCTGTGTAAACCCCCTAACCCTCGCAAGACCGTGGAGAACACCCGACCTCTCGTATCTATAGACGGTCCCGAGCTCGCACAGTCTCAGAGGGAGCTCCCTGTAGCTTCTCGTCCTCGACTTGTATATAAAAATATGGGCGGGGCAGTTCATGGGCTTAAGTATATATTCCTGCCCCTCAACATTCATGGGGGGGAACATGTTTTCCCTGTAGAATTCGAGGTGCCCGCTTCTCTCCCATAAAGATATCTTGGCTATATGGGGTGTGTATACGAGCTTGTATCCCCTCTTTATATGTTCCCTCTTCCAGAAGTCCTCTATCAGCATCCTCACAAGCGCTCCCTTGGGATGCCAGAGGACAAGACCGGGTCCTATCTCCTCCTCTATCGAGAAGAGCTCGAGTTCCTTCCCCTTCCTCCTGTGGTCCCTTTTCTCAGCTTCCTTCAGCCTCTCCAAGTATTCATCGAGCTCCTCCTTGGTCTTGAAAGCCACCCCGTATATCCTCTGAAGCATCTTCCTCCTCTCATCACCCCTCCAGTAGGCGCCTGCTATTTTCAGGAGCTTGAAGTTCTTGACCTTCCCCGTCGATGATACATGGGGACCTTTACAGAGGTCGACGAAATCTCCCTGCCTGTATATGCTGACAACCTCATCCTCTATCTCATCGAGGAGCTCGAGTTTATATGGCTGATCCTTAAAAATTTCCCTCGCCTTCTCCTTGGGAATCTCCTCCCTTATAAAGGGCTCATCCTTCTCAACAATTCTTCTCATCTCCTCCTCTATGAGGGGGAGGTCATCGGGGGTCAGGGTTCTCGGAAGGTCGAAATCGTAATAAAAGCCATCCTCTATTGGTGGACCTATCCCGAACTTGACATCCTTGAAGATATGGGAAACAGC
>CAZTWH010000109.1:0-3724 GCA_964617575.1 uncultured Dehalococcoidia bacterium | reverse complement strand
GAGGAGCTCGGATATAAATTAACGGATGAGGAGCTGAGAAGGGCTTTTATAGCCTTCAAGGAGCTTGCTGATAAGAAGAAGGAGGTTACTGACAGGGACCTTGAGGCTATAGTATCGGAGGAATTGAGGACCATACCGGAGGTTTACAAACTCGAGCAGGTTCAGGTTACATGCGGCGAGCCGGGAATACCTACAGCCACCGTGAAGATAAGGAACCCGGAAGGGGAGATAATAACGGGGATAGCTGTGGGAACGGGTCCTGTTGATGCTGTATATAAAGCCATATCAGAGGCTCTCAAGGTCAAACCCAAACTTGTCGAGTTCAGCGTCCAGTCCGTAACGGGTGGTCTTGACGCCATAGGTGAGGTTACCATAAAGGTAGAGGATGAGGGGAGGATATATGTGGGGAGGGGGGCATCGACGGATATAATAGTGGCGAGTGCCAGAGCGTATGTAAACGCGCTTAACAAGCTCATGTGGAGCAGGAAATGACGATAAGCGATGTCATCCTCGCATCCCACTCCGGGAGAGAGGAGGTCTCACCCGGGGAATTTGTGAATGTAAAGGTTGACCTTGTGCTCGCAAACGATATAACGGCGCCCTTGTCCATAATGGAATTTGAAAAGCTCGGCGCCGGTAAAGTATTCGACCCTGAGAAGATAATCTTCGTTCAGGATCATTTTGTTCCCGCGAGGGATATAAGAGCAGCCGAGCAATCAAAGATGATGAGAGAGTTCGCAAGGAAGCACAATATAGTTCATTATGAGGTAGGTAGGGGGGGTATAGAGCATATAATCCTACCGGATGAGGGGTTTATAGTTCCGGGGGATGTTGTTATAGGCGCCGACTCCCATACAACAACATACGGGGCGCTCTCCTCCTTCTCAACAGGAATGGGCTCGACCGATATAGCCTGCGCCATGGCTACGGGCGATATATGGATGAAAGTCCCGCCGACATATAAGTTCGTTTATAAAGGGAAAAAGCCAAAATGGATAACGGGTAAGGACCTCATCCTTTACACAATAGGGAAGGTAGGTGTTGAGGGGGCATCCTATGCGGTTATGGAGTTCGGCGGGGAGGTTGTAAAAGAGCTAACGATGGAGGACAGGTTTACGATGTCAAACATGAGCATAGAGGCTGGAGCAAAAGCGGGGATATTCGAGGTTGATGAGAAGACCATGGAATATCTATCAAGCAGGGCTAAAAGACCCTTCTCCATCCCAAAACCCTTATCACCCCATTATGAGAAAATATACGAGTTCGATGTCTCGGAGCTCGAGCCTCAGGTTGCTTTCCCTCCATCCCCCGGAAATGTGAAGCCCGTATGGGAGGGGACGAATATAAAAATAGATCAGGTTGTTATAGGAAGCTGTACAAACGGAAGGCTCAAGGATTTAAGAGAAGCTGCCATGATTTTGAAGGGAAAAAAGGTTCACAGGGATGTCAGGCTTATAGTTATACCGGGAAGTCAGAGGA
The DNA here is from genome assembly GCA_964617575.1 of uncultured Dehalococcoidia bacterium. Lineage (GTDB taxonomy): Bacteria > Chloroflexota > Dehalococcoidia > SZUA-161 > CAYRBX01 > CAZTWH01. The sequence continues at coordinate 2,245 of CAZTWH010000109.1, read as the reverse complement.
TATATATGGATGCTTTGAAGGAGGGTTTAATAGATATATTCATAGAGGCTGGAGGATGCGTTAGCACACCCACATGCGGACCATGTCTCGGTGGTCATATGGGTGTTCTCGCGGATGGCGAGGTATGCGTGTCGACGACGAACAGAAACTTCACGGGCAGAATGGGTGGGAGAAGGTCAGAGGTTTATCTTTCAAGCCCCTATGTTGCTGCCGCGAGTGCGGTTCTGGGAAGAATAGCCCACCCTGAGGAGGTGTGATGGGCAGGGTTTTCAAATTCGGGGACAATATAGATACGGACCTCATAATCCCTGCGAGGTATCTTGATAGAACGGACCCGAAGGAGCTCGGAGCCCACTGTATGGAGGGCGTTGACCCCGAATTTCCGAAAAAGGTGAAAGAAGGGGACATAATAGTCGCGGGCTATAACTTCGGATGCGGTTCATCAAGGGAGCACGCCCCCATAGCGATAAAGGGATGCGGTGTGGCATGCGTTATAGCAAAAAGCTTCGCAAGAATATTCTTCAGAAATGCGATAAACACAGGTCTCCCCATACTCGAAAGCAGGGATGCTCACGAGATAGATGATGGCGATGAGGTGGAGGTCGACCTTGAGAAGGGGGAGATAAGGGATATAACGAAGGGGAAGATTTTCAGGGCAAGCCCTTTCCCCGATTTCATGCTCGAGATAATGAAGGCTGGAGGTCTTACCGAATATACAAAAAGGAGGCTTAAATGAAAATAACCGTCCTTCCGGGGGATGGGGTTGGTCCTGAAGTCGTTGAAGCAGGAATAAGGGTCCTTGAGGCTGCCTGTAAAAGATATGGTGTCGAGCTTGAATTTGTATGGGGAGATATAGGGGGAGTCTCGATAGATAAACACGGAACACCGCTAAAAGATGAGGTTCTTGAGGAATGCAAGAACTCGGACGCCGTTCTCCTCGGAGCCGTGGGAGGTCCGAAATGGGACGACCCCCATGCGAAGGTGAGACCCGAGGATGGGCTTTTAAGATTGAGGAAGGAGCTCGGGCTTTTCGCAAACTTAAGACCCGTAAAGGTTTACCCCTTCCTCCTCAACGCATCGACCTTAAGGGGGGAGGTTATAGAAGGGGTTGACCTCATATTCGTGAGGGAGCTAACAGGCGGTCTTTACTTCGGAAAGCCGAAGAGGAGATGGAGGACGAAGAGCGGAAGGAGGGCTGTGGATACCCTTTTTTACAGGGAAAATGAGATAGAAAGGATATTAAGGGTGGGGTTCGAGCTTGCGAGGAGGAGGAGGAAGAAGCTCTCATCCGTTGACAAGGCGAATGTTCTCGAATCCTCAAGACTATGGAGGGAGATAGCGATAGAGCTATCGGAGGAATATCCCGATGTTGAACTCGAGCATGTCCTTGTGGATGCATGCGCCATGAGACTCATCCAGTCGCCGAGAAACTTCGATGTCCTCGTAACGACGAACATGTTCGGAGATATACTAACGGACGAAGCATCCATGCTCGCCGGCTCGATGGGAATGCTTCCCTCAGCGAGTCTGGCGGGGATACCGAAGGAGGGGGAGAAGATATTCGGTCTCTATGAACCCATCCACGGGAGCGCCCCGAGAAGAGCAGGACAGAACCTCGCAAACCCCATAGCAACTATACTAAGCTGCGCCATGATGCTTAGATACTCCCTCATGTGCGAGGAAGGCGCAAAGGCGATAGAAAAAGCAGTGGAGGCAACTCTCCTCGAGGGCTACAGAACCTACGACATAATGGAAGAGGGTAAAAAGAAAGTCGGAACGAAAGAGATGGGAGAACTCATAGCCGAAAGAATATAACCCCGAAAATGGGAGAATCTGGTTAATTCATGGTTGTTTAGTAGGTATGGGCAGGATAAAGATAGCGATGGCACAGATTAATACAACGGTCGGGGACCTTGAGGGGAATGCCCGGAAAATCAGGCACTATATTGAAAGGGGCTTCAGGGGGAAAGCGGATATAATAATATTCCCCGAGCTCGCCATAACGGGCTGCCCACCAAAGGACCTCCTCCTTTATGAAGCTTTCGTGAAAAAGAATAAAAAAATCCTCGAGGACCTCATAAGGGAGAATAGAGCCGAAATCATTGTGGTTGTGGGCTTTGTCGATGTCGTAGGAAAGGATATCTACAACGCAGCCGCAATCTTCAGAAAAAACGAGCTCCTCGGCATAGCCCACAAAACCCTCCTCCCGACCTATGATTTCTTCGAGGAGAATAGATATTTCAAG
>CAZTWH010000108.1:0-3794 GCA_964617575.1 uncultured Dehalococcoidia bacterium | reverse complement strand
AAGCCGTTTTAATCGCACCAGTGTGGAATTGAAAGCTGGAAATGCTTTGTAGCTGGGGAGCATTTTGCTAATGTTTTAATCGCACCAGTGTGGAATTGAAAGGGGCTGTAAGTTATAATAAGAGCGAGGTTCTTAATCCTAAGAAGTTGGGGGGCTGAAATGGGAGAGCTTCTTAAAGGAAAAAGCGCAGTGGTGACAGGGGCAGGGAGAGGAATCGGAAGGGCAATAGCCCTCGCTCTCGCTGAGGAAGGAGCCAATGTGGTGGTGAACGACCTCGGAGGAGCCGTCAACGGAACGGGAACTTCTACATCTCCGGCTGATGAGGTTGTCGCGGAGATAAAAAAGAAAGGCGGAAACGCCATCCCTAACTATGATTCGGTGGCAGATTGGGAAGCAGCCGGCAGGATTATAAAAAGCTGTGTGGATAACTTCGGACGCATCGATATACTTGTGAATGTAGCCGGTATACTGAGGGATCGAATGTGCTTCAACATGTCACCTGAAGAATGGGATGCCGTGATAAAAGTCCACCTCTACGGCACCTTCTATTGCTCAAGACATGCCTGCGTGTATATGAGGGAGCAGAAATGGGGTCGAATTATAAGTGTGACCTCGGATGCCTATAGGGGGACGGTGGGGCATGTGAACTACGGCGCGGCTAAGGGAGGCATAGTCAGCCTTATGAGAAGTATGGCTCTGGAGCTTGCCCGGGATGGAATCACATGCAACTGCATCGCCCCGGTAGCCGCCACAAGAATGACCATGAGCGATGAAGTCAAAGAAGGGATGAGGAAAAGAATGGAGAAAGGAATTATCTCCAAAGAGGCTTATGAGAAGTTCCTGGACCAGCCTCCTCCCGAATTTGTGGCTCCCATCGTTGTCTACCTCGCCTCCGATTACGGAGCAAAGATAAACGGCGTCGTCATAGGTTGCGGGGGAGGAAAAATCTCGCTCCACAGTGTGCCGGAGGAGGTAAGGGCTATCTATAAGGATTATAAGAAGGAAGGACCCTGGACCATGGAGGAGCTTATAAGGCTGATACCCAGGACAATAGAGCCCCATTGCCCACCCCTCAAAGCGCCTGAGCTTGATTGGGGATGATATTGGATTCCCCACTCACGCGTATTAAAAGCTCCTCAATTTGAAAGAGCGGAGAGGGGAAGTTCTGACGCTTGACGATATTCCCTATCCGTGCTGTAATAAGAGCCGAACCGGGTATGGATTTCCTCATCATGCCCCTGAGTCTGGGGCTCGACCTTATTCTGGGAGAGCCGCCCCGGATTCTCCACCCCGTTGTATGGATGGGAAGGTTTATCTCCTTCCTTGAGGGGAGGGCGCCGGGGAAAGGGATATTCTCCATCCTCTACGGAGCCATCCTCAGCCTCATCGTCATAGCCATCTTCAGCATCCCCCCCTACCTCCTCCTCAGGTGGCTCCACGGGATATCCCCTCCCCTCCACCTTATCCTCAGCGCCATCCTGCTCAAGATTTCCTTCTCCTGGAGGGAACTTGAGAGAACTGCGAGGAAGGTGGGGAGGCTCCTTGAGGATGGGAAGCTGGAAGAGGCGAGGAGAGAGGTGCGCTCCCTTGTGGGAAGGAGGACGGAGAACCTCCCACCTCACCTTGTCGCATCGGCGGCTATAGAATCCACGGCTGAGAATACATGTGATAGCTTCATAGCTCCCACCTTCTACTTCCTCCTCCTCGGGGTGCCGGGAGCGCTCGCCTACCGGGCTGCGAATACCCTCGACGCCATGCTCGGATACAGGGAGGGGAAATATGAATGGCTGGGGAAGTTCCCCGCAAGACTCGATGACCTCCTTAACCTCATCCCCGCAAGGCTCACAGCCCTCCTCCTCCTAACCTCCGCCCTCATCCACGGCAGGAACCCGAAAGGAGCCCTCCGCTCCCTCCTCCGCCACCGCTCCCTCACCCCAAGCCCCAACGCGGGTTGGACCATATCCACCATCGCAGGCGCCCTCAATCTCTCCCTCGAAAAGAGGGGAGTTTACAGAATAGGGGAGGGAAAAGAACCCGAGCCGGGGGATATAAAGAAGGCTCTCCTTATCTGCCGAACCTCAGCCCTCCTCTGGACAGCCCTCATCCTCGGAGCAATAGGAATAAAAGGAGGTTTCATCCTTGGAGCCCAGACCTGAACTCGAAAAATTAATCCCCTGCCCCCACGGGGGTCCCGATTACGGAGAGCTCGAGAGAATGGGTCTCCCCCCGGAGGAGATCCTCGACTTCAGCGTCTCCACAAATCCCTTCGGACCTCCCCCCGGGATGAGGGAAATATTGCTCCAAATACCAATAGAGAAATACCCGGATACGGAAGCTACCTCCCTCCGCAGAAAGCTCTCGGAAAGTCTGGGAGTGGATATGAACGAGATAATCATCGGAAGCGGCTCCATGGAAATCCTCAGACTCTTCTCCCTCGCCTTCCTGAGAGAAGGGGTCAAAACCCTCATCCTCGAGCCAACCTTCGGAGAATACGAGGTAGCAGCAAAAATCATGGGCTCAAGGGTTATAAAGCTCTTCTCAGAAGAGGAGAAGGACTTTCGCCACAACCTCGAGGAGATCCTATCAATCATCCGAAGGGAAAGAATAGATGTCCTCTTCATCTGCAACCCCAATAACCCCACAGGTCAATACCTGGAGCCGGAGGAAATGGAAAAGCTCCTCAAAGCTCTGGAAGGAATCCTCGTGGTGGATGAAGCCTATATATCCTTCGTGGAGAAGGGAAGAAGCTCCATAGAACTCCTCCGAAAAGGAAACATCCTCATCCTCCGCTCCCTCACCAAGGACTACTCCCTCGCAGGACTGAGACTCGGCTACGGAATAGCACCACGAAAACTTATAGAACCCATAAATAAAGTAAAACCCCCATGGAACGTGAACTCCATCGCCCTAAAAGCCGGAGAAATCGCCCTCGGAGGTAAAGAGTTCCTCGAGGAAAGTATGAAGAAGATAAGAGAGTCCTCCCTCTTCCTCAGAGAAGGTTTCAAAAAGCTCGGACTCAAAGTCATCCCCTCCCACGCCCACTTCTTTATGGTAAAGGTCGGAAACGCAAGAGATTTCAGAGAAAAACTGTTAAGAAAAAGAATCCAGGTAAGGGATTGCTCCTCCTTCGGTCTCCCATCATATATAAGGGTCTCCCCAAGAACTATCCCCGAGGGAGAAACACTCCTCAAAGCCGTAAGGGAAACTCTGAGCGAGAATGAAAACCAATAAGCCCCAAAACCCTTGACAAAAATGAATATTTTTTATATTTTTATAATGAGCATATGCTCAAAATCCTGAAAGGGGGTTAGGGAGATTGCCGAGGCCGAGGAAATGGAGGTGGGTGGGGGTTTTCCCTCCTTTCACCTTTTTTATCCCGGCGGGGATATCTCCCGGGATGGTTGAGGAGGTTATTTTGAACTTTGAGGAGGTGGAGGCTTTGAGGCTTAAGGAGCTTGAGGGTTTTGAGCAGGAGGAGTGTGCTCGGAGGATGGGGATATCCCGTCCGACTTTTCAGAGGATTTTGGAGTCCGCTCGGAGGAAGGTGGCTGAGGCTATTGTTCGGGGGAAAGCCCTCCGGGTGGATGGGGGGAATTTCCTATCTTCATGGCAGAGGTTGAGGTGCAGTCGGGATGGATATGAGTGGACGGCGAGCTTTGAGGACCTTGTGGATGGGGAGGTAAAGTGTCCGAGCTGTAACGGGAGAGATGTAGAAAGGATTTCCTCACCCGGTTTCCCCGGAAGGGGGAGATACGGGTGGGGGTGGAGGAGGTGAGGATATGTTTAAGATACCT
>CAZTWH010000107.1:0-3810 GCA_964617575.1 uncultured Dehalococcoidia bacterium | reverse complement strand
CTCTTAAATTCAAAGGAAATAGCTTTCGACACCGAGACGACGGGGAAGGACCCGATGAGGGCTGAGCTTGTAGGAATATCCATAGGCTCATGCGAGGATGATATAGCCTATATACCTGTTGGACACAGAACCCTCGGGGAGGAAAATATCCCTTTAAAAGAAGCGCTCCCCATATTGAAAAAGCTCTTTGAAAGCGATGTCCCTAAGATAGCCCACAACGGAAAATACGATATGATGGTCCTCTCGAATTACGGCATAGATGTGAAAAACTTAAATTTTGACACCATGATAGGGGCGTATCTTCTCGGCGAGAAGGCTATGAGTCTCAAAGCTTTAGCCTTCAACAAAATAGGGGTTGAGATGGAACTTTTGTCCGACCTTATAGGGAAGGGCTCAAAGCAGAAATCAATGGCGGACCTCCCTGTTGAGACCGTCGCAAGGTATTCATCGAAGGATGTCGAGGTTTGCCTCAGGCTCAAAAATGTGATAGAGAAGGAGCTTGAGGAGAAGGAGCTTATAAATCTCTTCAGGGAAGTTGAGATGCCCCTCGTCCCCGTTCTTCTCAAAATGGAGAAAAACGGGATAGCCCTTGATGTGGAGCTTTTAAAGAAGATGTCGGAGGATATGGGGAGGGAGCTCAGGGAGCTTGAGGAGAAGATATATGAGCTCTCCGGGATGAGATTCAATATAAATTCACCCCAGCAGCTTGCGTCGGTTCTCTTCGATAAGCTCGGACTCAGGAAGATAAAGAGGACAAAGAGCAGTTATTCAACGGATTCATCCGTCCTCGAGGCTTTAAGGAACGACCACCCTGTTATAGAGCACATATTGAGGTACAGACAGCTTATGAAACTGAAATCCACATATGTTGACGCCCTTCCGAGGATGGTTGATGAGAGGGGGAGGGTTCACACCAATTACAATCAGGCATCGACTGCTACCGGCAGGATATCCTCGAGCGACCCCAATCTTCAGAACATACCCGTGAGGGATGAGGAGGGGAGGAATATAAGAAATGCTTTTATAGCCGAAGGGGATAACCTCCTCATATCAGCCGATTATTCCCAGATAGAGTTGAGGATACTCGCCCATTTCTCAGGAGATGAGAAACTGATAGAGGCTTTCGAGAGGGATGAGGATATACACACCTCGACCGCATCCCTTCTCTTCAATGTCCCCAAGGACAGGGTAGATGGCAGGATGAGGAGGCTTGCCAAGACGGTTAACTTCGGCGTCATATACGGGATAAGCGAATACGGTCTATCGGAGACCCTGGGCATATCAATGGAGGAGGCATCATGCTTCATAAGGTCCTATTTTGAGAAATATCCGAAAGTTAAGGAATATATAGAGAGGACGAAGGAGGAGGTGAGGGAGAGGGGATATGTGAGGACCCTTCTCGGGAGGAGGAGATATATACCTGAGATAAGGTCTCAGAAGAAAAATGAGAGGGAGGCTGCCGAGAGGATGGCTATAAACATGCCGATACAGGGGACGGCTGCCGATATAATAAAAATAGCGATGATAAACATAGACAGGGAGATGGAGAGAAGGAATATGTCCTCAAAGATGCTCCTTCAGGTTCACGATGAGCTTCTATTCGAAAGCCCGCCGGAGGAGATAGAAGATATGAAAGAGCTTATCCTCGATATAATGCCGAGGGCTCTCCCGTTAAGGGTTCCCTTAAAGGTGGATGTCAAGGTATCAAAGAGATGGGGCGAAATGGATTGAAGGAGGGGATATGCAGGAAAGTCTTGTGAGGAAAATAGAGAAGGCTAAAAAATATGCGGAGGACCCATCAAGGGTCAAGATAAGGAGGCTCGAGGTTGGGTTCCGAGGCGACCATGGGGTTCACAATATAAGATACGATGGGGGTAAATGGTCATGTGATTGCAATTTCTTCTCATCATGGGGAACATGCAGCCATATAATGGCTCTCGAAAGACTTCTGGGGGAGATGCTATGAGGGATTTCAGAGAAGAGGTAAGGGAATTTGCGAGGAGGGAGCTCCCTGAGGGGTGGCTCGGGCATTTCGATGAATATGACCCCCACATTTTCCCCTTCACAAGGGAGATAACAAGAAAGCTCGGAAGGCTCGGCTGGCTTTCCCTCCCGTGGCCCAGGGAATACGGAGGGGAGGATTCTATCGAGAAACAGCTTGTATTTCAGGAGGAGGCTTCCTATTTCGGAATACCCGGAACGGGGATGGGTGTGGGGGGAACGGCATGGGTAGCCCCATCCCTCATCCTCTTCGGAACGGAGGAGCAGAAAAGAAAATACCTCCCGGGAATAGCATCCGGGGAGGATTTCTGGTGCACAGCATACAGCGAGCCCGAAACAGGCTCGGACCTCGCCTCTTTGAGAACAAGAGCGGTAAAGAGAGATGGCTGCTATATAATAAACGGTCAGAAGATATGGACATCAGCAGCCCATATATCTAAATACTGCTGGCTCGCCGTAAGGACGGGACCCGAAGCCCATAAAGGAATAACCCTCCTCATAGTTCCCCTCGAGGAGAAGGGAATAACCGTAAGACCGATAATAAATATGGGAGGGCTCCATCACTACAACGAGGTCTTCTTCGATGATGTGAAAGTAAAGGAGGAGAACAGAGTCGGGGAGGAGAACAGGGGCTGGTTTTATATAATGAAAGCCCTTGATATGGAGAGGGCGTGGCCCGGGGTGAGATACTCTTCTTATGCCATGAGGGCTTTTGATGAGCTTTTAAATCTCGCGGGGGATAGGTTGGGGGACAGGAGGCTCAAACTTGCGGAGCTCAGGATAGAGATAGAGGTGGGGAGACTTCTTGCGAGGAGGGCTATAAACATCCTCATAAAAGGGGGAATACCGAACTACGAAGCATCCATATCCAAGGTATATAACTCCGAGCTTCTTCAGAGGATATCCGTATTCGGTCTTGAGCTTCTTGGTCTTCTGGGCATCCTTGATGGAGAAAAATCCCCCCTTTACGGATTTTTCAAAAAACTGTATCTCCTCTCCCCCCTGAACAACATAGCCGGCGGGACATCCGAGATTCAGAGGCTCATAATAGCCCAGAGAGGTCTCGGACTTCCGAGATAATTTATAATTTTAAAGGGGGAAGTGCCGGAACTGGCAGACGGGCGTGACTTAGGATCACGTGCCAGAGGGCGTGAGGGTTCGAGTCCCTCCTTCCCCATGGAGGGGTGCCCGAGCGGACGAAGGCGGCGGTCTTGAAAATCGCTAGGGGGATAACCCCTCGTGGGTTCGAATCCCACCCCCTCCGAAAGGAGGATTATGAAGATACATGAGTATCAGGCTAAGGAGCTCTTTTCAAAATACGGGATTCCTATCCCGAAGGGAAGGGTCGTGGAAAGGGAGGAGGAGCTCGATGAAGCCCTTAAGATAACGGGTCTCCCGGCAGTTCTGAAAGCACAGGTCCATGCGGGGGGAAGGGGAAAAGCGGGAGGTATAAGGGTTGTTAATTCAAAGGATGAGGCTCTGGAGTTTTTGAAAAATTTCCTCGGCAAAAACCTCATAACCTACCAGACGGGTCCGGAGGGGGTCAGGGTATCCAAGGTTCTTGTTGAGGAGAAGGCTGATATAGATAAGGAGCTATACCTCTCCATAATAATAGACCCATCTCAGGGGATACCCGTGATAATGGCGAGCGAGGCGGGGGGAATGGAGATAGAGGAGATAGCAAGGGATTTCCCCGAGAAAATAAAGAAAGTTTATGTGGACCCGTTTATAGGAATAAAACCATTCCACGCGAGAAAACTCGCATCGGAGCTCGGTATAAGGGATAAGGTAAGGGATTTCCAGAATATA
>CAZTWH010000106.1:0-3842 GCA_964617575.1 uncultured Dehalococcoidia bacterium | reverse complement strand
GGGAGATAGCTCCCATGGTCCCTGAGATAGATGAGACGGATGACCCGAAGCTGCTTCTCGAGCTATGGAGGAAGATGGCGAGGGAGCCTTACCGATATACGGGCATGTTCATACCCGAGGAGTACGGAGGCAAACCGAGGAAAATACTGGATATATGCCTCATAATGGAGGAGATAACAGCGATAAGCAGGGGTGCTATAGCGGGAGCCCTCATAGAGGCTTGCGGCATAGGGACAACCCCTGTGGTGAGCGCGGGCAGTGAGGAGCAGAAGAGGAAATATCTTCCGCCCATAGCAAGGGGTGAGGGTATATCATGCTTCGCCCTCACGGAACCCGGGATAGGCTCCGACGCCCAGGCTCTATCCACAAGGGCTGTTCTCGAGGGCGACTATTACATCTTAAACGGGAGAAAGAGATATGCGAGCTTCGCCCATGTCGCGGACTTCACGGTCGTCTTCGCAAAAACGGACCCTGAGAAGGGGGCGAGGGGGATAAGCGCCTTCATAGTCCCGAAAGGGACCCCCGGTTTTATCGTCAAGGAGAGGGTTCCATGCATAGGTATGAGGGGTCATCAGGATGAGGAGGTTTCCATAGAGAATGTAAGGCTTCCGAAGGATAACCTTATAGGCAAGGAGGGGGAAGGTCTGATATATGCCCTCTCAACCCTCGACAAGACGAGGACGACCTTAACAGCGGGGTACATAGGTCTTGCGAGGGCGGCGCTTGAGGATGCGGTTAAATTCGCGAAGGCGAGGAAAGCCTTCGGTAAAACCATATCCGAGTTTCAGGCTATAAGCTTTCCCCTCACGGAGATATGGATAGGGATAGAGGCTGCGAGGCTCCTCGTATGGAGGGCTGCATGGCTCTCCGATAAAGGAGTTCGTCACACGGTTGAGACCGCGCAGGCTAAAGCCTTGGCATCGGAAATCCTTATAAGAGCCACAAACATGGCTGTCGAGACCCACGGAGGATTCGGATGTACAAAAAGATTTCCCGTTGAGAGGATGCTCAGGGACGCTAGGATATGGGTATTCGCACAGGGGGCGCCCAACATCCAGAAACTCATAGCGATGAGGGAACTCTTCAAAAGACTTGAACCCCCTGAGGGGCTTGTCCGAGAGCTCGCCTGAGGATTTGAAAGCTTATAAGGATTTGGGGGATGAGGCTGAGGGTAGAACTTATTCCCAAGGGGAGAGGTTTTAAACTCCCCATCTCATACAATCACCAGCTATTCTCCCTTATCCTATTCTCCCTCCGTTTAGCCTCCCCATCCTTCAGCCGTTTCCTCCACGACGAAGGATTTGAGGGGATAAAATTTTTCACCTTCTCCCAGCTCCTTATACCCGACCGGAGAATAGGAGGGGATAGAATATCAGGCTCCTCCCTATCCTTCCTCATCTCCTCCCCCATATCGGAAATCCTCGAGAAATTTGTGGTCGGGCTTTACAAGCAGGATGAACTCAAAATAGGGGATGAGAGCTTCCTTCTCTCCCAGATAGAATTTCTCCCCGAACCTGAATTCGGGGAAGAGATGAAATTCTCCTGCCTCTCCCCGATAGTCGTATCAAAGAGCATTTTAGATGGGGAGAAAAAGAGGACCCTATACCTCACCCACGAGGACGCGGATTTCGGGGAAGGGATTCGCCGAAACCTCCTCCATAAATACAGAATCCTTAAGGGAGAGGAACCTGAGGACAAAAGCCTCTCCATATCTTTCGATCGGGAATATATAGAGAGGAGGGGAGGGAAGGTGACAAGGCTTATAGATTACAAAGGGATAAAAATTCGCGGTGTCATGGCTCCCTTCACAGCGAGAGGAAATGTAAAACTTTGAAAGCTTGGATACAGCGCCGGATTCGGGGAGAAAAACTCCCTCGGATTCGGAATGGTTGAGGTTAAAGAATGACCGAAGACCTCAAAGTGAACGGCATAAAAGTCAATTATTTCTGTATCTGCCGGAGGAAACTCTGGCTTTTCTCCCATCACATAAGACTCGAGCCCGAATCCGAAAAAGTCCTTTTAGGAAAAATCCTCCACGAGGAGAGCTACCCCTATATGGAAAGGAAAGAGATTCTTATTGAAGACCTTTTAAAAATAGATGTTATAGGTGGAGAAAAAGTTCTTGAGATAAAATACTCCCGCAGGATGAAAGATGCCGCGAGATGTCAGCTCCTCTACTACCTCTATTATCTCAAACGGAAGGGGATTATAATGAGGGGGGAACTTCGCTTCCCCAAGGAGAAAAAGAAAGAGGAAGTTCTGCTCGATGAGAAAGGGGAAAGGAGGGTGGAGGAAATCCTCAAGGGCATAAGGGAGGTTGAAAATCTCCCCAACCCTCCCTCCGCTGAGCGAAGCTCTATATGCCGGAAGTGTGCTTATATGGATTTCTGCTGGGGGTGAGGAATGGGAAGAAATTACTTCCTTTTCAAAAGCGGAACTTTAAAAAGGAAGGAAAACACAATCCTTATCGAGAGTGAGGATGGGAAAAGAAGCATACCCGTTGAGGATGTGGATTCAATTTACATCTTCGGAAAGGTTGTTTTCAACACGGAATTCATAGACTTCCTGGCTCAGAAGAAAATCCCTCTTCACTTCTTCAACTACTACGAATATTATTCGGGTAGCTTCTACCCCAGAGAATATCTCGATTCAGGATTCCTCCTCGTAAGACAGGTTGAGCACTACCTCGACCCTGAGAAGAGGATGGATATAGCGAAGGAGATAGTGCAATCAGCCTCGGATAACATCCTGAAAAATCTCAAATATTACCACAAGCGTATAGAAGAAATCGGGGACTACATAAAAAGAATAGAAAAGGAACTTTCAGGACTTGATGGTTGCGGGACAACCCGAGAACTTATGAGCGTTGAGGGAAGGGTGAGGGATATTTATTATTCGAGTTTCAACGAATTTCTAAAACTGGAGGAGCCGTTTATAAAGAGGGAGAGGCGCCCTCCGACAAATCCGATAAACGCCCTCATCTCCTTCGGAAATTCCCTCCTCTACGCTACCATTCTCTCAGAAATTTATAGATCCCAGCTGAATCCCACCATAAGCTACCTTCACGAACCGGGGACAAGGCGCTTTTCTTTAAGCCTTGATTTTTCGGAGATATTCAAACCGATTATCGTTGACAGGGTTATTTTCAAACTCATAAACAACAGGATGCTTGATGAGGAAGATTTTGACAGGGAACTCAACTACTGCTACCTTACAGATTCAGGCAGGAAGAAATTCGTTCGGGAATATGACGAAAAACTTTCCCAGACAATAGAGCATCGCAGATTAAAAAGACATGTCTCCTACAAACGCCTTATAAGACTTGAATGCTACAAACTTATAAAACATCTTTTAGGCGATGAGAGATACAAAGGATTTAGAATCTGGTGGTAATAATGTATATCATTTTGGTTTACGATGTGGATGTGAAGAGGGTGAATAAAGTTTGCAAATATCTCAAAAGATACCTCAACTGGACCCAGAATTCCGTATTTGAGGGAGAAATAACTCCCGCTAAACTGGAGAAGTTAAAAGCAGGACTCAGGAAGATTCTGGACCCTGAAATTGATTCGATTTACATTTATAAGCTGAGAGATAAAAGATGGCTTGACAAGGAAATAGTAGGTCAGGCTCGCTCCCTCCCGGACAGGATAATTTGATAGAAAAACCGTCGTCAGCCTCCCCGTTTTTGAGCACTTTTTGATAAAACGCCAAAAATCCCCAGCTTTGCCCAAATGTCGTCAACCTCTCCTTTGGGAGGGGTAATATCGGGGGTTGACGACTTTTCCCACCCATGCTATAATAGAAGTTGAACGACGGTTTTAATCGCACCAGTGTGGAAT
>CAZTWH010000105.1:0-3850 GCA_964617575.1 uncultured Dehalococcoidia bacterium | reverse complement strand
AAGGAGCCCTCCCGACATCTCTCATAGGTCCCATAGTGAGGGAGGAGGTGGACCCAACCCTGGGCGCGGATACCGTAAGGAAGGGACTTATAGCAGGGCTCATAGGATTTCTCCTCGTTATACTTTTCATGACCCTCTACTATAAGCTATCGGGCGTCGTGGCATCCTTAGCCCTCGTTCTGTATGTGATATATGTCCTTTCGGTATTCAAGCTACTGCCCGTAACCCTAACCCTCCCCGGTATAGCAGCCTTCATACTATCAATAGGTATGGCTGTGGATGCGAATGTCCTCATATTCGAGAGGATAAAGGAGGAGATAAGGCTCGGGAAATCCATGAGAGCCGCGGTAGATGCGGGCTTCTCAAGAGCATGGCCCGCAATAAGGGATTCCAACTTCTCAACATTCATAACATGCGGGATCCTCTACTGGCTCGGAAGTAAATTCGGCGAGATGAGGGTCATGGGATTCGCCCTCACCCTGTTTATAGGTGTAGCCATAAGTATGCTCACAGCCCTCGTGATAACAAGAAGCATCCTCCTCATACTAAGGTCAACACCCCTCTCAAGAAAACTCGACTTATTCATCCCCGGAGGGATAAGATGAATTTCATAAACCTGAGAAAATACTTCTATATAGGCTCCTTTTCGATAATAGCCATAGGTATGATTTTCCTCGGCATATTCGGTCTAAACCTCGGAATAGAGTTCAAATCAGGAACATCAATGAATATCCTCTTTCTCAAAAATGTTAGCACGGAGGAGGTTCGCTCGGAGCTTATGAAGCTCGGTCATAAGGAAGCCTTCATCCAGAGAACCGAGAAGGATGCTATCATCCTGAGGCTTGAAAATATAAAAATAGAAGAACTCGCAAATATGATGAGCGGAAAATTCGGTGCCGTAAGGGTCTTAAAGAAAGGAGATGAGCTCGTCCTCCTCTTCGAGAAAACACCAAAAATAGAAGATGTAAAAGCTCTCCTAAGTGAAAAAAACATAACCTGTGAGAAGGCGGAGAAAATAAAATGCTCCTCCTTCTATATAAGAACAAGATCCCTAAACCCTGAGAAAAGGGATGAAAGGGGAAATATAATAGAACCATCCGAGGAGGAAAAATTAAAGGAGAAACTATCACAAAAATTAGGAGACCTCATCATATACGATGTCTATACAATTTTCCCGATGATAGCCTTCGAGAGAACAAAATATACCCTCTACGCAATAATAGCAGCAGCCTTCGGCATACTTATTTACATAACATGGGCTTTCAGGAAACTGAAGGGTTCTTTCAGGTATGGGGTATGTGCTCTTATAGCTCTTCTTCATGATGTTCTTATGGTGGTGGGTCTTTTTGCTATAATGGGGAAATTTTTTGACATAAGGGTTAACTCGATGTTCATAATAGGTGTGCTCACGATAATAGGGTACAGTGTTAATGACACGATAGTTATATTTGACAGGATAAGGGAGAACAGGGCTAAATTTCCCGGCTCCGATTTTGGTGATGTTATAAACAGGAGTATTCTTGAGAGTCTTGGGAGGTCCCTCAACACGAGTCTTACGACATTATTTGTTCTTCTTTCCCTTCTATTTATAGGAGGACCTGTTCTGAGGAGCTTTATTCTCTCCCTCCTTATAGGGATAATAAGCGGGACCTACAGTTCCCTTTTTATAGCGAGTCCTCTTCTTTTCTCTTGGGAGAGGGGGGAAATTCGTGGTATTATAAGGATAAGGAGGTGAGTTTATGGGGGAGTATAAGTATGTCCTTTATGAGAAGGATGGGGCTATAGCGACGATAACCTTAAACCGTCCTGAGAGGCTGAATGCCTTCGACTTCCCCGGTCAGGGGGGGATATGTGATGATTTCTTCAGCGCCCTTGAGGAGGCTGAGGTGGATGATGAGGTGAAGGTCGTGATAATAAGGGGTGCCGGAAGGGCTTTCTGCGCGGGTCATGATCTCTCGACCGTTGGATACATATATGGGATGAGCGATAGACCCACGGATAAGAGACCCGGTCAGAGGATAAGGCTCAAGGTTGACAGGAACTGGCTCTGGGCTCATCATATGAGGCTCATGTTCCATCCCAAGATAACAATCGCTCAGGTTCACGGATACTGTATAGGAGAAGGTCTTATGATAGTGGAGGAGTGCGACCTTGCCATAGCTTCTGAGGATGCTCTTCTTGGTCATACGGAGCAGAGGCTTGGTTTTGCCGGGTGCGGGATATCCACGGTTCTTCCCCTTATACTGAGCGTGGGTCTCAAGAGAGCGAGGTGGATGCTCCTTACGGGCAAGCAGATATCGGGGAAGGAGGCTGCCGAGATAGGTCTTGTTAACAAGGCTGTTCCGCCGGACAAACTTGATGAGACTGTGAGGAAACTTGCGGAAGCCCTTGTCCTCTACCCGGCTGATGGTATAGCGATAGGCAAAGCCATGACGAATATAGTTTATGACATCCTCGGCATACCTTCGAGCTTCTCGACGGGATATGTTGGTCATACTCTATTTACGAACTTAAGATACCAGCCGGGTGAGTGGATATTCTTCAGGGAGAGGAGGGATAAGGGGGTAAAGGCGGCTTTTCACGAGAGGGATAAAATATTCGAGGAGAAGCTTAAAGACCTCTGATGGGGGTGGTTTTAACTCTCGGCGTTTTCGATGGTGTCCACAGGGGGCATGTTCACCTCCTTGAGGTGGTGAGGGAGGAGGCTCGGAGGAGGGGCATAAGGAGCTGTGCTATAACTTTTGAGAACCACCCGGAGGAGGTCATTTTCGGAAGGGAAATTCCCTATATCTTGGGGCTTGATGAGAGGGTCGAGATAATTAAGTCCCTGGGTATAGATATTGTGAGAACCCTTCCCTTCACCGAGGAGCTTTCAAATAAGGGCGCTTCCGAGTTCGTCGATAGCCTCATTAAGGAATACGAGATGGAAGTTCTTGTGATAGGTCCCGATTTTGCCCTCGGGAGGGGGAGGGAGGGGGATAGGGAATTCCTCGAGAAGTTTTCGAGGGAAAGGGGTTTTGAGCTTATAACCGTCATGCCTTTCGAGATAGGCGGGGTGAGGGTATCTTCGAGCATATTGAGGGACCTTATAGCGAGGGGTGATGTCAGGAGAGCCTGTGAGCTCCTCGGAAGACCCTTCAGCCTGAGGGGTGTTGTCGGTCCCGGGGATGGCAGGGGGAGGAGGGTGGGATTTCCGACCGCCAATATAGAGGTCGACCCCAAGCTCATTATCCCCATGGACGGCGTGTATGCGACCATCATCGCTCTCGGGGGGAAGGAATATCCTTCCGTCACGAATATAGGTGTAAGACCCACCTTCGGGGGCAAGGGAAGAACGGTCGAAGTCTTCATCATGGATTTCGAGGGCGATATCTACGGGGAGAGGATAGGGCTCAAATTTGTTGACAGGATAAGGGATGAGATGAGATTCCCCTCCCCTTCCGAGCTATCGAGGCAGATAGAGAGGGATATAGAGAGGGCGAGGGAGATACTGAGATGATGGAGGATATAAAGAGGGGAGTTGCGGAGATAATAGTTGAGGAGGAGTTCTGGAAGCTCCTCTCATCGGGAAGGAAGCTCAGACTAAAGCAGGGGTTTGACCCATCAAGGCCCGATATACACCTCGGTCATGTTGTCGGTTTAAGGAAGCTGAAAAAATTTCAAAAGCTTGGTCATAAAGTTATACTCATAGTGGGCGACTGGACGGCGAGGATAGGGGACCCGAGCGGTATGTCCCAGACAAGACCCATGCTCTCCGAGGAGGAGGTTAAAAGGAATGCCGAAACCTATATGAAGCAGTTTTTCAAAATAGTGGATCCCGAAAAAACGGAGGTGAGATGGCAGAGCGAAT
>CAZTWH010000104.1:0-3877 GCA_964617575.1 uncultured Dehalococcoidia bacterium | reverse complement strand
TCTTTCTTATGCCCGATGATAGGGATGATGCTATCCCCATAGCCCTTTTTATCTCCTTGTGGTCGAGGGAGAGGAGCTTTGATGATGAGGCGCACGCCCCGAATATTCCGAGAACGGAGGTGGAGTGCCATCCCGCCTCATAATGGCGGGGTCCTGTAGCTTTCCCGAGGGCGCATGCTACTTCAACCCCTACTATATAGGACAGCAGAAGCTCCCTCCCGTTTTTTGAGAGGGATAAAGCCGGGGGCAACACGGCAGCCGTCGGATGACCGAAGAAATCCTCCGAGTAGTCATCGAAATCGAGGGAATGGATGGATACCCCGTTTATGAGGGATGAATAGAGGGGGCTTGCTCTCAAATTCGACCCGAGTATGGGGCACCCTCCCTCTTCGGGCTTGAGCGTCCTTATAAGGATTTGGGAGGGTTCTTCAAGAAAACCTCTTATGCCCACACCTATTCCGTCTATAATAAGCCTTTTAGCCTTCTCTACAACCTCTGGGGGGATGTGGGGGAAGTCCATCTCTCTTATAAAAGAAGCGAGGGAGTTCATCCTATCTCTTTAGAGAGCCATTTTTCAACGATATCTCTATTTCTCAGGACTTCGGCTGCCGCTGTATATGGGTCTATCTTCCCCTCCTCCACATCTTTCAATATGGTTGAGAGCTCCGGGGTTTCCGTCTCTATCTTTACGAGTCTCTCCTTAAGGCTTGCCTCTATTATCTGGAAAAATTCTTCTCTTCTCTGTTTTCTCCTCTTCTCATCAAGTTTCCCCGTCGATATGAGGAAGTTTTTGTGTTTCTCTATCTCCTCGTATAACCTGTCCACTCCTATTTCCTTTATAGCCTGGGTTGGCACGACGGGCGGGACCCATCCATCGCTCCTCGGGCTCAGGATGAGCATGTTCTCTATCTCGAGTATAATTCTATCCGCCCCCTCTCTATCAGCCTTGTTTATGACGAATATATCGGCTATCTCCATAAGCCCCGCCTTCATGATCTGAATAGCATCCCCGGCTTCCGGGACGAGGACGAGGAGGATTGTATCGACAGCCTCTATTATATCTATCTCCGTCTGACCCGTTCCTACAGTCTCCACGAGGATGAGGTCTTTTCCGAAGGCGTCGAGGAGTTTTATGACCCTCTTTGTGGTTCTCGGGAGACCCCCCTTTGAACCCCTCGTAGCCATGCTCCTTATGAATACACCTTCATCCAGGTAATGCTGCTGCATCCTTATCCTGTCCCCGAGAAGGGCGCCTCCTGTGAAAGGACTTGTGGGGTCAACCGCTATTATCCCCACGGATAGACCTTTTTTTCTCGCTATGGCTGTGAGCTTATCAACAAGGGTGCTCTTCCCACCTCCGGGAGGTCCCGTGAGCCCGACGACATAGGATTTCCCGAGCATGGGAGATATCTCCTTTACAACCTCCACAAACTCAGGGTCCTCCCTCTCAGCCATGCTTATAAGTCGGGAGAGGGACCTTATGGACCCGGAAAGCATCTCCTCTACGAGTTTTTTTGTCTCACTCCTCAAATTCCTCCTCCTTTACGGCTTCGTGGATGACCTTTATCCTCTCTATCGCCTCCTTAAGGGCTCCTATAGCCTCGCCCCTTCCCTTAGCGCCTATCCCTATCATCAATATATCCTCTCCTGGCTTTAAATCCCCCTCCCTGTGATATACCTTAAATCCCTCAAGATTATATTTTTCCCGAATTTCTTTTTCAATATCCCGGATTCCGCTTATATCCCTTATTCTGAAGACCTTCACCTTTTTGCCGCCCACAACTCCCTTAACCCTCCCTATATAAAGGAGGATGCATCCCATCTCGGGCGATTCCCCAAACTCTTTCAAAATTTTTTCTATCATTCTATCTTCGGAAGATGGGATAATGCCTCCTCCACCTTCTCCCTCGGATATTCGTAATCCTCAAGCTTGCCCGCAAGGTATGACTCATATGCCGCGAGGTCGAAATGACCATGTCCGCTCAGGGCGAGGAGTATTACTTTCTCCTTCCCCTCCTCCCTCGCCTTTATAGCCTCATCTATTACGGCTCTTATAGCGTGAGCGGGCTCGGGGGCGGGTATGAATCCCTCAGCCCTCGCGAATGTAACAGCGGCTTCAAATACGGGATTCTGATGGTATGCCCTCGCCTCAACATATCCGAGCTTTACAAGGTGACATATTATGGGTGCCATTCCGTGGTATCTCAGACCACCGGCGTGAATCTTGGGCGGTATGAATGTATGCCCGAGGGTGAACATCTTTAGAAGAGGCGTGAGACCCGCCTCATCTCCATGGTCGTATGCGTATATCCCCTTTGTTATGCTCGGGCAGGCTTCGGGCTCCACCGCTATTATCCTCATATCCCTCTTCCCCTCGAGTTTATCCCTGAGGAAGGGGAGGAACATCCCCGCGAAGTTGCTGCCACCTCCTATGCATCCTATTATCATATCGGGGTAATATCCGAATTTCTCCATCTGTATCTTCGCCTCCTCCCCAACTATCGTCTGATGGAGAAGGACATGGTTTAAAACGCTCCCGAGGGAATATTTTGTATCGGGGTTCTTAACCGCATCCTCAACAGCCTCGCTTATCGCTATCCCGAGGCTTCCGGGGCAATCCGGGTCCTCTTTCAGGATTCTTCTCCCGACCTCCGTATCCTCGCTCGGGCTCGGGACGCATTTAGCACCCCATGTCTCCATAAGGACCCTTCTGTATGGCTTCTGATGGTAGCTAACCTTCACCATATATACCTTGCACTCTATCCCGAAGAACATACAGCCAAGGGCGAGGGCGCTCCCCCACTGACCAGCGCCCGTCTCCGTTGTGAGCCTCTTAACACCCTCCTTTTTGTTGTAATAAGCCTGGGCTACGGCTGTGTTTGGCTTGTGGCTTCCGGCGGGGCTTACGCCCTCCCACTTATAGAATATTTTGGCGGGGGTTTTAAGAGCCTCTTCGAGCCTCGTAGCCCTGTAGAGGGGCGTTGGTCTCCAGAGCTTAAGGACATCTATGACCTCCCCGGGTATGTCTATGAACCTTTTCGGGGACATCTCCTGCTCTATGAGAGCCATGGGGAATATTGGCTCCAGGTCCTCGGGTTTTACGGGTTTCTTCGTCGCCGGGTGGATGACGGGGGGAAGGGGCTGGGGGAGGTCAGGGAGGACATTGTACCAGGCGGTCGGGATCTCCTTCTCGTCAAGTATTATCTTCCTCATACTTCCACCTCCTTTCTCCTTTTTATCTCCCTTACGAAATTTTCGAGCTTTTTAAGGCTCGGGTCCTCATCCACAAGGCTTATAAGTTTTGAGCCTATTATAACCCCGTCCGCTATTTTAAGAACCCTTATGGCTTCCTCCACGCTCGATACACCGAAGCCTACAAATACGGGCTTATCCGAATAACTTTTCACCTTCGCTATCACCTCCTCGAGCTCCTCGGGAAGCCTCTCCCTCATCCCCGTCACGCCCGTCACGGATACAAGGTATATAAATCTCTTTGTCTTTTCGGAGACGAGTTTTATCCTCTCATCCGTGCTTGTTGGCGCCAGCATGTAGATAATATCTATCCCGTATTCTTGAGCGAGCGCGTCAAATCCATCCTCCGGGGGAAGGTCGGGTATTATAAGAGCTGATACTCTGGAATCCTTCGCCTTTTTTAAAAAATCCCTGGGACCGAATTTGAGGATGGGATTTAGATAGGAGAGGAAAATGAGGGGTTTTTTGAACTTCGAGAGGGATTTTGCTATCTCAAAGGCTTGTTTCACCTTAAATCCCCTCTCTATCGAGATCGTGCTCGCCCTTTTTATAACGGGACCATCCGCTAAAGGGTCTGAGAAGGGGATGCCGAGCTCGAGCATATCACAGCCCGAAGATAAAAGAA
>CAZTWH010000103.1:0-3927 GCA_964617575.1 uncultured Dehalococcoidia bacterium | reverse complement strand
TTTTCCGCATGCGTCCCATGCTCCTCAGCACCATAGCAATGCCTTTCCTCATGTTCGCCCTCCTTGTCTGGCCTATGGGAGAATCGATGAAGCAGGCGAGCGTCTTCTTCGGCATGGATTTCCTCGATTTCTTCATGCCGGGGATACTGGGCATCACCCTGGTGATGAGCGGGATGATGGGGGGAATGAGGATAATCGTGGATCGGGAGTTCGGCTTTCTCAAGGAGATCCTGGTCACCCCGGTCAGCCGCACTTCCATCGTGATCGGGACAAGCCTCGGGAACATAACCACAGGTCTTATACAGGGGATAGTGCTCGTGCTTATCTCCATTCCTTTCGGAGTTCATCTCAGAAGCGTAGGCGGTTTCTGGATGGCGGTGCCGCTCATGATACTCACATGCGCTTCCTTCATCGGCTTCGCCCTCGCTCTGGGCTCCCGCCTTCGGGAAACGGAGGGCTTCATGGCAATAATAATGCTTGTTCAGTTTCCCATAATGTTCCTCTCAGGCGCCTTCTTCCCGGTGGAGAATCTCAAAACCCCGGTGCTCCGACAGCTCATGCTCATAAATCCCCTCACCTATGCCATAGACGGCCTGCGAACCTGCCTCATCGGACCAACCACGGTGGTGACCGAGGTGCCAATCCCATCCATCCCCGGACTTCCTTTACCTCCGGGAACAACTATCCCCATTACGGGCTCCTGGAACCCGGCTTTTCCCCTCTGGATGGATTTCGTCATCCCTTTGGCTTATGCTATTCTCTTCCTTTTCCTCGGCACCTACTTCTTCTCCAAAATGGAGGTCGATTGAGAATAGAGGTTAAGCCGAAACTTTCATTTATCAGCCTGATAGGGAATGAAAACCAAAAGTAGAAGGTCGGTAAAGCTTATAAGAGGAACCCTCAACACTTATCCCCAGCTTATCGGAAAAGCGATTTCTTTTTGCTCATTAATCCTACTAAAAGTAGATGAAAAATGATACCAAAGGAGGTGAAGGGAGTGGGGAAACTCTGAGGAATGACGCGAAAACGACAGATTTTGCATCATTTACAAATTCAAAATGACGGGAAAGGAGAATGAGAAACCTGAGCCCTTAGGATCAGGATACGGGCATTTGCCCTCCCGGTGAATTTCCAAAATACACCTTGGTATGGGGCCAGGGGATTTCGACCCCCTCCTCATCGAAGACTTTCTTGATTCTCCTCCTGAATTCCCCCATGACATCCCACTGCTTCATAGGCTGTGTCTCCCCCACCAGTTTTATAACGATGCCCGAATCCCCGAACTCATCAACCCTTAAAAGCCACGGGGTCTTCGAAATAATATAAGGAGACCAACCGGGATCCCGGGCCATCTCCTCCCAAGTTTTTCTCATCAAAGCCATAACCTTATCTAGATCCTCTTTATAGGCCACGCTGATGTTCAAATGAGCTCTCGACCATTCCTGGGTCAAGTTGCTAACTGTTCGAATTTCTCCGTTAGGGATGCTGTGCCTTGCTCCATCCAAATCCCGCAAAATAGTCCTCCTCAAGGTGATTTCCTCCACCCCACCAGCGATATTTCCCACCCGTATTACATCTCCTACATTATATTGATTTTCGAGCAGAATAAAGAAGCCGGAAATTATGTCCTTGATCAAAGTCTGAGCCCCAAAGCCCACAGCAACCCCTATTATTCCTAACCCGGCTAAGGCAGCGGTAATGTTGATTCCTATTTGATCGAGAATGATGAGGAGGGCGATCAATCCCAGAACTATGGACAAAGTATTCCTCAGTATCTGTATCAGGGTGTTGGCTCTCTTTTCCACCTCCACCTCGGGTTTTCCCCTCATCTGATTCCGCACCCTTCTCCTGATCACCGAAGGAGCAAAGTAGCGGATAAGCAGATATATTCCGACAGAAAGGACTAAAATTAGAATAACCTTCCAGCCATATTGATAAAACCATTCGGTCAAAATTCCCATCTTTTAATCACGCTCCCTTTCCCCTCTAATATAGCATAAAATGATTCCATAAGCTTGAGCAGAGGGGTGAGGGTCGATTCCGCCGGGAGTGCTTTTCCCATCAGGTGAGGAAGGCGGCCAGTATTCCTGTAAGAAAAATGCCATCAAATACCCCTGCTCCCCCTATGCTCAAAATCCCAACCGCCGGGAGATCTCCTATGTGCAGAAGATCAGCGCCGAGAAGAGTTCCCATCACCCCGGATATATATGCCACAGGAGCAGCGTTCCTCCCACGGGTTAGGAGCATAGCTATTCCGGCTGAAACAAGAGGAGGGATAAAGAAGGGGATTGTGATCCCAACTCCCGGGATCGGATTCGCGATGAAATAACAGACAAGGGCGACAACCCCGGTTGAGAAAAGAGTCTTCGGAATGTTCGCCCTCCTGAGAAGATACAGGGCAAGGATAGAGGGAATGATACAACCGCCCAAATTTATAGCTATGATCCTTCCTGTAAACACAGGGGGGTGGAAATAAAAAGTTGGAGGACTGGAAGGGGTATCATACCATACCGGAATGTTTATAAGGCTTCCTAAAAGGGAAAGGGAGAAGATGAAGATAACCGCCCATGATGGGATTCCGAGCTTTGTAAAAGAAATGGTTACTAGGCGAAAGAAGAGAAAAACAGCCAGAAGAGGGATAAGAAGGATGAGAAGCAGAAAGAAAAAGGTCCCAAAAAGTATCACGGTTTTAGATTAGCAGAAAATCCGGAATTTCTCAATCCCCGTAAATTTCCATGTGTGAGGAGCAGCACAGGTCAAGTCTCAAGTATATTTCGATTCTACGCTGGCTCAATTAAAACAATCTAACTCCAAGCGGGTTTTTAAAAACCCAAAACTATCGGCTAACATTATATCTCTTGAAGAGGTCGCCTCTGCCCTTCAAAAGTCCATAAGGCTCGGGGATGAGGAGCAGGCGATATACTTGGCGCTTGAGCTATATGAGACGGCTCCCCATTATACTTGGAAAAGGGTTCTCATAACGGCTGCGGAGGATATAGGGCTTTCGGCTTCGGATGTCGTCGTGTCATCCCTCGCTCAGGCGTGGGAGTTCTGCAGGAAGATGAGCTATTATGTTTCTCCCCATCACCTCACCATGGCGGTGATGCTTCTGTGCAGGGCTCCCAAATCAACAGAGGTTGAGGACGCTCAAACTTACATAATGGAGAAGAAAAAGCAGGGGTGGAGGATTGAGATACCGGAATGGGCTCTGGATGCCCACACAAAAAGGGGAAGAGCTTTAAAAGGAGAAAACTGGGCTGAGTGGTATAGATTCAGGCATGAGGTGGCAAAAATACCCGAAAACAGCTATACTCAGAAGCTGAAAGAAATAAAACCGGGGTGGTTGAATGGAAAGGAATGAGAGATATGTGGTGGATAGCGAAGGGAAAAAGGGATGCAGGAACTTATTTAATCCACCCCTAAACTTCCTTTATTCTTTGGACAGTTATGGGAGGATGGAAGGGATGCGGAGTCTCAATAACTCTTTCCAGCGCTCCGTTGCTTTTCTGTCTACGAGAATTAGATTCTCCTTAAGCTCTTCAGCCATATCTTCAAACTTAGGGATTTTATATTTCCCTTCCAGCCATCTCCAGAAAGCTTCTCCAATCCTTTCTGGTTCTTTTTCGCTTTCGGCAAGTTTAAATTGAAACCATAGTCCCACAAGGGCGTTCTCAAGGACAGGGCGAAGGAGTTGCACGGCTCCTCTGTAATGAGCAGTGAGAGCTAGGAAGAAACTTGTTTTCAGAATAAGCACCTCGCCAGAGTTGACAGCACACATAGAGAATAGAACCAGGAATACAAGGGAGGAATTTGGTCTTTTTGTTTGGTTTAATACCTCACTTTAAAAAGATCGATACAAGGGATGTGGGGACTTAGTATCAAGAAAGAAAGCCTCACTCTTCATAGATTTCCTTCCTGCTTAGGTTC
>CAZTWH010000102.1:0-3937 GCA_964617575.1 uncultured Dehalococcoidia bacterium | reverse complement strand
ATATAGAAATAGCGGCAGAGCACGGGTATAAAGCCGCGGAAGCCATTGAAAAATTCGTGGACGCTTTCCCCGAATATGCGAAGGAGCTTAACTTCACCAAAGCCCCCGCTCAAGCCATAAGGGCGACGCTAAAACAGGCTCAGGAGCATCTCCGGAAGGTAAGGGAGAATTATGGGTGGATGAAGTGAAGACCTAAAACCTTATTCCTCAATATTTGAGGAGCAGGGAGATATGCGGTGATAAACGGTGTTTGGAGCCTCCAGGCTTTTCGTCAGCTCGGAGGGAACCCTCGCAGATAGAAAATCTCCCATGCTGGATAGTGAACCCGGGAAAGCTCCTCTGAATAGAACTCGGGGGCTCTTTTTTAGTATAATGGGGGCTGGAGTGTCATCTTAACCGCAAGGAATCCGTTTTCTCTTTGCAAAGATGGGGATTGTGGTTGTAAATTACGGGATGGGCAATATTCACAGTGTTGCCAAGGCTCTTGAGAGGGTTTCTTCCAGATTTAAAGTTTTTGTGAGTTCGGATGGGGATGAGATTTTGAAAGCTTGTGGGATTGTTTTTCCGGGCGTCGGCGCTTTCGGAAAGGCTATGGAGAATTTGAAAAGGCTCGGTCTAATAAAGGCGCTCGGGGAAAAAATCGAAGCCGGAACTCCTTTTCTCGGAATCTGCCTCGGTATGCAGCTTATGTTCGGTGAAAGTTATGAGCACGGCGTACATAAAGGTCTTGGTGTTATAAAGGGGAGGGTTCTCCGCCTCCCGGAGGGGGTCAAAACTCCCCATATGGGATGGAATCAGGTTTTCAAGGTGAGGGAAGACCCCATATTCTCCGGTATACCGGATGCTTCCTATTTCTACTTTGTCCATTCCTATTATGTCCAGCCGGATGAGGGGGAGGTTCTCGGGAAGACGAGTTATGGGATAGATTTCGCCTCTGTTATAAGGAAGGGGAGCGTTTATGGTGTTCAATTCCATCCGGAGAAGAGCGAGGGGCTTGGTTTAAGGATACTCAAAAATTTTGTATCTATTATGGAGGGGAGATGTTAGCAAAGAGGATAATTCCGTGTCTTGATGTGAAGGCGGGGAGGGTTGTCAAGGGGATAAATTTTGTAAATCTCCGGGATGCCGGCGACCCTGTTGAGCAGGCTGAGGTTTATAACTCTCAGGGGGCGGATGAGCTTGTTTTTCTGGATATAACCGCCTCATATGAGGAGAGGAAGCCCATCTTTGATGTTATAAGGAGGATAGCCGAGAGGGTTTTCATCCCCCTTACGGTTGGCGGTGGGGTATCGGGTCTTGAGGATATAAGGGAGCTTCTCAGGGCGGGCGCGGATAAGGTCTCCATAAATACGGCTGCCGTCCAAAATCCCGAGCTTGTATCCATGGCGGCGAAGGAATTCGGTTCCCAGTGCATAGTTGTTGCGATAGATGCAAAGAGGGTTTCAGAAACAAGGTGGGAGGTTTATATAAAAGGGGGGAGGGTTCCGACGGGCATGGATGCCCTTTACTGGGCGAGGAGGGTTGAGGAACTCGGAGCAGGCGAGATACTCCTTACAAGCATGGACAGGGATGGGACAAAACTCGGATACGACCTTGAGCTAACCTCACTCATATCATCTGCGGTTAACATACCCGTTATAGCCTCCGGAGGTGCGGGAAAGCTCGAGCATTTCTACGAAGCATTGGCGATCGCCGGGGCGGATGCTGCTCTTGCGGCGTCCGTCTTCCACTACGGGGAATTAAAAATCCGTGATGTGAAGAATTTCCTGAAGGAGAAAGGGGTGGCTGTGCGCCTTGATTAAAAAGAGGGGCTTATGAGGGGATTTTTGATAATCCTTCTTATAACAGGACTTCTTCTTACGGGATGCGCCCCGAAGGCGCCGGAATATACGCCATCGCCTAAACCCAAATTCGAGGAATATACGCCATCGCCCACGCCTAAACCCAAGCCCGAGGAATATACGCCAAAGCCTGAAGAACATAAACCCTACCCCAAGCCGGAAGAGAAGCCTTTTCCCAAGCATAAGGAAAAGGTCATTTATGTCTCCCCGGGGAAGGGTTCTCATGCCCCGGGGGAGGGTCCCTGGAACGAGAGGGTGCTTATAGCCATTTCGGATGACGGAATAAAGTGGAAGAAGCTTCATAGGGTAATCGCGGACCAGGCTTCCGTGCCGGATGTTATTGCTGATAGGGATGGATATGTAAGGATATACTACATAGACTTCTACAATAAAGGCATAACGCTCGCCATCTCAAAGGATCTTGCTGAGTGGAAATATATCAGAGTGGAGGGGATAGAGCATTCATGGGAGGACCCTTCGGTGGTTATGCTTCCTGACGGAAGATTCAGGCTCTATGCTTCCCTTTCGGAAAGGGGAGTGCAGAGAAAGATAGTCTCCGCCATATCCGAAGACGGCATCCATTTTAAACCCGAAGGGGTTGTTTATGAGAGCGAATTCAAGGTGAACGACCCCGATGTTGTGTATGCGGATGGCAAATGGGTTATGGTCCTCAATATAAAAAGGGACGAGGGTTTAAGGATAGGGATACTCGTGTCCGAGGACGGGTTGAATTTCCGTTTGATTGAGGAAAGGGATTTCGGGGGAGCTGTTCCGTGCATAATAAGATACGATAAAGGATACAGGATATATCTGCATACCCAAGACCACGGAGCCATAATAAGCTTTTACTCGGAAGATTTAAAGACCTGGAGCAAAGAGATTGTGGTTCTCAGGAGAGGTGAGGGGGAGATGGATTCTCCCGGCGTTGAAGCCCCATCGGTGGCGAGACTTAAGGACGGAAGATACATCATGGTTTATACAACGCTTATAGAAGGGTTTGAGCATAAGAAGGAAGGGCATCACTTTCCGCCGGAAGAGATAGAGGTTAAATTTATTGAGTCAAGCTATGCGATAGCTCCCGGAGGGAAGGGGGGGACTTTTTGTACCGGGCAGGAAGCTGACCTTATGCTCTCGGGTTTCGGCTTCAACCGAACGGGGGGACCTCTTCTGTTCAATCATCCCTCAGGGATAGCGACTGACGGGAGACGCCTTTTCCTCGCGGACACCTTCAACAACAGGGTTCTCATATGGAATGAGCTTCCGGACGGAAATGTTCCCCCCGATATCGTGCTCGGGCAGAAGGATTTTTATTCAAATGATCCCGGGACGGGAAGGGAGGAGATGAACTGGCCCTTCGGCGTAGCGACCGACGGAAAACATCTTATTGTCTCCGATGTGAACAATGCGAGGATACTCATATGGAATGAGATTCCGACAAGGAACGGGGAGCCCGCTGATATAGTTCTTGAGGGTGGAGGCTCTTACTACGAGGCTTCCCGAGATGAAAGACTTCCGGGGGCGGCGTGGGGGGTGTGGACGGATGGGGAAAGGCTTGTTGCGGTAAATACATGGAGCGGAGGGACAATTCTTATATGGAACAGTTTCCCGACAAGGGATAACCAGCCGGCGGACATAGTTCTCCGCATCCCTGAGATGGGGACCCCGAGGCATATAACGAGCGACGGAAAGCACCTCATCATAGGGGATCACAACGCCAGAGTTCCCGGCAAACCTGAAACGGGAGCATTCTTCTGGAGGGAATTCCCCACATCGGAAAACCGTTCTTATGATTTCTACATGTCAAAAGGGTTCGGATGGCTGAGGGGGGCATTTTTTGATGACGGAAGGCTCCTTCTTCTCGGAGGGGATGGCTCATTTATGAGAATATGGAACAGGTTTCCCGAGAACGAGAATGATGAGCCGGATATAGAACTTGAACTTAAGAGCGCTGCCCTCTGCGCGGATGATTACATGAGCGTGGCGATCGCCGGGGAAAGAATTTATATCTCCCACGGAAATATGAACAGGGTGATCTGCTACAGGTCTATACCGACAAGACCTGATCAGGAGCCCAATTTTGTGATAGGCGCGCCAGA
>CAZTWH010000101.1:0-3978 GCA_964617575.1 uncultured Dehalococcoidia bacterium | reverse complement strand
AGAACCACCGGAGGGGGAGCTATCGAGGAGTTTCGCGGGTCCCAAGAAGGCGGGGGAGAGCTTTTACTTTCTATCCTTCAACAAAAATAAGAAAAGCATAGTCCTCGACCTTATGACGCCCTCCGGGAGGAAGGCGTTTTTCGACCTTGTGAAAATATCCGATGTTGTTTGGAACAATTTCAGACCCGGCGTTATGGAGAGGCTCGGTTTGGGTTATGAAACCCTTAAGAAAATAAATCCGACGATAATTTACTGCTCCGTATCCGGGTATGGCTCATCCGGTCCCTATATGCATAAGCCATCCTACGATATCATAGTTCAGGGGATAAGCGGGATGCTCAGCGTAACGGGTGAGCCCGGAAGACCGCCTGTAAGACCGGGCGTCCCCATAGCTGATATGGCGGCATCCCTCTTCGGCGTAATAGGAGTTCTATCAGCCCTCCACAGGAGGAATATAAGGGGTGAGGGGGAAAAGCTCGAGGTAGCCCTCCTCGATATATGCGTATCCCTCATGACCTACCTCATATCCTACTACTTCTGCTCCGGAGATATACCATCCCCCCAGGGGACGGGACACAGGGGTGTGGCTCCATACGGGGTTTTCAGGGCTAAGGATGGTTATGTGGCTTTAGGACTCAGCTGGCCGAGGATAGCCGACGCCATAGGCGCGCCGTGGCTCAAAGACGACCCGAGGTTTAAGGAGGTGGAGGAGAGGGTCAAAAATCAGGAGGAGCTGAAGAGAATAATAGAGGAGCATTTGAGCAAGAAGGAGGTTTCATACTGGGTTAAGGTTTTTGAGGAGCATGATGTTGCGGGCGGACCCGTCAATAATGTAAAGGAGACATGCGAGGACCCTCAGGTTCTTCACAGGAAAATGATCCTCTCTTTAAAGAAGGATTCGGAGGAGATAAAGGTTGTCGGAAATCCTGTAAAGATGGAGGGCATAGATGATAGCGAGTTCACACCTCCCCCTTCCCTCGGCGAACACACATCTTATGTCCTAAAAGAACTTCTCGGCTACTCCGATGAAGATATAGAGAGGATGAGGGGGGAGATGGAGTCCCGCAAGGAGGAGAGGATAAAACATACAAGGAGGCAGATATGAAGAGGGACTGGGAGGAGAGGGTTTTAAAGCCGTTTATAAAAAAGGCTCCCGAGAGGGAGGAGGCTTTCTATACATCCGATTTTGAGGTTGACAGGCTTTATACACCGGAGGATCTTCCCGATTTCGACTATGGTGAGAAGCTGGGGTACCCGGGCGAATATCCCTTCACGAGGGGTGTCCAGCCGAATATGTACAGGGGAAGAATATGGACCATGAGGCAGTATGCGGGCTACGGGACAGCCGAGGAGTCGAATAGAAGATACAAATATCTTCTTGAGCAGGGGCAGACGGGGCTTTCCGTAGCCTTCGACCTTCCGACGCAGATGGGATATGACTCCGACCATCCCCTTGCTTACGGCGAGGTTGGGAAGGTTGGCGTCGCTATAGATAGCCTTAAAGATATGGAGACCCTTTTCTCGGATATACCCCTCGATAAGGTATCCACATCCATGACGATAAATGCGACCGCATCCATACTCCTCGCGATGTATATAGCGGTTGGGGAATCGCAGGGTGTTCCTCCCGAAAAGCTTTCAGGGACGACACAGAACGATATATTAAAGGAATATATAGCGAGGGGAACCTATATATTCCCGCCTAAGCCTTCCATGAGATTGACCGTTGATATATTTAAATACTGCAAGGATCATCTTCCTCGCTGGAACACGATAAGCATATGCGGTTATCACATGAGGGAGGCGGGCTCCACGGCCTCTCAGGAGCTCGGTTTCACCCTCGCCAACGGGATAGCATATGTTCAGGCTGCCATAGATGCGGGGCTTGATGTTGATGAGTTCGCGGGGAGGCTATCATTCATGTTCCAGACCCACAACAACATATTCGAGGAGGCTGCGAAGCTCCGAGCGGCGAGGAGAATGTGGGCTAAGATAATGAAGGAGAGGTTTAAAGCCAAAAAACCGAGGTCGTGGATGCTTCGCGTCCATGTTCAGACCGGAGGCTCGACTTTAACGGCACAGCAGCCCATGAACAACATAGTGAGGGCTACATATCAGGCTCTTGCTGCGATCCTGGGGGGTGTTCAGTCCCTCGCGGTAGCGTGCTACGACGAGGCTTACTGTGTCCCAACGGATGAGGCTATTCAGCTCTCCTTGAGAATACAGCAGATACTCGCTTACGAATCGGGTGTGGCGGATATTGTCGATCCTCTGGGAGGTTCATATTACATAGAGAAGCTAACGGACCTTCTTGAGGAGAAGGCTTGGAGGTATATAGAGGAGATAGATGAGCTCGGCGGGGCTGTAGCCGCGATAGAGCAGGGTTATCAGCAGAGGCATATACAGGAGGCTTCATACAGGACCCAGAAGGAGATAGAGGAGGAGAGGAGAATAATAGTGGGCGTAAACAAATTCAAGTCCCCTTATCCTCCCGTGAAGGAGATACTCAGGGTAGACCCCGAGATTCGGAGGAGGCAGGTTGAGAGGCTTGAGGAGGTGAGGAGGAAGAGGGACCCCGGGAAAGTTAAGAGGGCTCTTAAGAGGCTTGAGGATGTGGCGAGTTCGGATGAGAACACGATGCCCGTTTTTATAGAGTGTGTTAAGGAATACGCAACCCTCGGAGAGATGTGCGATGTTTTGAGGAAAGTTTTCGGGGAGCAGAGGGAGATACTTCTCGTATAGGGGGGGTTATGGAGGAGTTGAGGAAGAGATACGAGGAGTGGAGGAAAAGGGCTCCCGAGGATGGGAGGTTTACGGAATCGGGGATACCCGTAAAACCCGTTTACACGCCCCTTGATCTTGAGGAGAAGAGGTTTGATTATCTTGAGGACTTGAGCCTGCCCGGAGAGTATCCGTATACAAGGGGTATAAGACCCGGGATGTACAGGGAGAGGCTCTGGACGATGAGGCAGTATGTCGGTCATGGGACGAGGGAGGAGATGAATGAGATATTCAAGAAGATGCTCAAGATGGGCTCAACGGGTCTTTCCCTCGCCCTGGACCTTCCGACGCAGATGGGATATGACTCCGACCATCCCCTCGCTTACGGCGAGGTTGGAGTCACAGGCGTAGCTGTCCACTCCGTTGAGGATATGAAGGTTATATTCGATGGCATAAACCTTGAGGAGATAACAACATCCATGACGATAAACGCCCCCACAGCCCCCATCCTCGCGATGTATATAGTCGCCGCCGAGGAGAGGGGGTTCAGGTGGGAGAAACTCGGAGGAACGGTTCAGAACGACATCTTAAAGGAGTATCTGGCGCGAGGAACCTACATCTTCCCACCCGAACCATCCATGAGGCTCACGATAGATGTGATAGAGTTCTGCACAAAACACCTCCCGAGGTGGAACCCTATAAGCGTTTGCGGATATCACATGAGGGATGCGGGGGCTACCCCTGTTCAGGAGATGGCTTATATGCTTTTAGACGCCTGCGAGTATGTAAAGCGCGCCATAAAGAGGGGGCTTTCCGTTGACTCCTTCGCCTTCCGCATAACATGGCTTCCATCAATAAATCACATAAACTTCTTCGAGGAGATAGCCAAGATAAGGGCTACGAGGAAGATATGGGCGAGGATAATGAGGGAGAGGTTCGGCGCCAAGGACCCGAGGTCATGGATGTTCAGGTTCTACACGAGGTCCAACGGATGGCATCAGACGAACAGGCTCATATCCGTCAATGTAGCCAAGAACGCACTATCAGCCCTCGCGGCAGTCCTTGCGGGAGGTCAGGCTATAGACTGCTGCACAATGGACGAGGCTCTCGGGATACCCAGCGATGAGGGCGAGAGGGTGGCTCTCAGAACACTTCAGGTTATAGCATATGAGACGGGAATAGCGGATGTCGCGGACCCTCTCGGCGGCTCCTACTATGTAGAATGGCTAACAAAAGAACTCGAGGAGAAAATCCTCG
>CAZTWH010000100.1:0-3993 GCA_964617575.1 uncultured Dehalococcoidia bacterium | reverse complement strand
AACCTATCGGAGGAGGAGCTTAAAAGACTGCAAGCCTTTAAGGATGTAATAGAGAACCTTGACCTTGAAGATTTTGAGAAAAAGTAGCTATTTTCCTCTTCCCGATCCCCTCGGATCGGAGGGGGGAGAATTTTTTATGGGCAAATTTCCCCAGATAGCAAAGATAGTTGGCATAGGGTGGTATATAGGCGTCTCCATAGCGGGCGGGACATGGCTCGGGGTAGTTGGTGATAGGAGCTTCGGGACATCGCCCTTTTTAACCATTCTCGGGCTTTTCCTCGGGGTAATCTTAGCCTTCTACGGGACCTACAGGATGCTTCGCTCGTATATGGAGGGGGGATGATAAGTAGAAAGCTTCTGTTAAAACTCGGAGTTTTTCTCATCCTCGCTCTTTTCCTCCTAGCGATAGGCGGAATATTCTTCCCCGTCCCTCCTCCCCATGTCTATCTTCCGGGGGATAAGCTCTTTTGGGTAGCAGGTTTCCCTATAACCAACACATTCATCTCATCGTGGCTGACGATAATAGTCCTTTCCCTCCTCTTCTTCCTCGGGACGAGGAGGATGAAGATTGTCCCGAGGGGTCTTCAGAACATATGCGAGCTTATAGTTGAGACCATAATAGGTTTCTGTGAATCTGTTGCGGGTAAAGATTATGGGAGGAAGTTCTCGATAGTTGTAGGGACGATACTTCTATTCGTCCTCATGAACGCATGGCTTTCCCTTCTTCCGGGATTTAAGGTCATAGGTTTTGGCGAGCATGGTGTTTTCGAGACAGCTTTCTTCGGTGAGAGGGAGGGTTTTATCATTCACAAACCCCTTTTCAGGAACGCCAATACCGACATAAATGTCCCCCTATCCCTCGCCATTGTATCATTCATATTTGTTCAGTTCTGGGGCACAAGAGCTCTGGGCGCGAGGAAGTATCTCGGAAAATTTGTAAGGATAGGTCCCATGCTTCACGGTCTCAAGGAATTTTTTAAGGGAAAGGTTCTCGATGGTCTTATGGGGCTTTTCATCGGCTTTATACAGATATTCGTGGGGGCTCTTGAGCTTATTAGCGAATTTGTGAGGGTTATAAGCTTCACATTCCGACTTTTCGGGAACATGACCGCAGGCGCTACTGTTGTTCTCATGATAGCTTTTCTCATACCCTGGCTTGTTCCCGTTCCTTTTTATGGTCTTGAGATGATTTTGGGTTTCGTTCAGGCTCTCATATTCGGGGGGCTCACCCTTGTATTTGCCGCTACGGCTATAACTCCTCACGAAGAACACTAAAGAAAGGAGGTGGCTATGGAGCTCACAGAGGCTGCTGCGAGGATGATAGGGGCTGGGATAGCGATGGCGCTTGGTTCTTTCGGTCCGGGGATAGGGATAGGGCTTATAGGTTTTGCTGCTATGCAGGGTATTGCGAGGAATCCCGAAGCCCGTGGGGCGATAATGATGAACATGATACTGGCGATAGCTTTCGCGGAGGCTGTCGCCATATATAACCTTATAGTCGCTATAGTTATGGCTATGAAGATAGGGGCTTGATATGGAGGAGCTCGGCATAAATATCCCGGGTCTTTTGGGTCAGATAATAAATTTCGGTCTCCTCCTTCTCCTCCTGTACTTTCTCGGCTATAGACCCATAATGAGGATGCTTAAAGAGAGGCAGAGGAGGATAGAGGAGGGGATTAGGTTTGCTGATGAGGCGAAGAAAAATGCGGAGAGGGCTGAGGAGGAGTTTAAGAAAAGGCTTGATGAGGCTGGAAGGAAGGCGAGGGAGATAATAGAGAGCGCGACGAAAAGGGGAGAGGCTTTGAGGGAGGAGATAGTAGCCAAAGCCAAGGAGGAGGCGGAGGCTCTCCTTGAGAGGGCAAGGGAGGAGATAAGGAGGGAGAGGGAGGAGGCTATAGAGAGGATAAGGAAGGAGTTCGTTGACCTGTCTATCCTCGCTGCCGAGAAGGTTATAAAAAGGAGCCTCGATAAGGAGGCTCACAGGAAGATAATAGAGGAATTTCTTGAGGAGACGAGGAGGGGTTAGTGGCGAGGCTCCCCGCTCCGAGAAGACATGCGGAGGCTTTGTTTGAGCTCGCCTCCGAGAGGGGGAAGGAGGAGGGGGTTCTAAATAATTTAAAAAGTGGCAGGGAGGTTCTAACCCACCCCCTCCTCCTCTCCCTTTTTGAGAACCCGAAAGTAAGTCTCGATGAGAAGAAAAAAATTCTAAAAAGGGTTATCCCCGATATGGAGGATATATTTGAGAAATTCCTTCTCTTCCTTGTAGATAAAGGGAGGATGAGGCTTCTCCCGGGGATAGCGAGTGAATATGAGAGGATTTTCAATGAGAAGAGGGGGATAGAGTATGCCGAGGTTATAACCGCTGTCTCCCTCGATGAGGATATGGAGGAGAGGATAAAGAGAAGGCTTTCCGAGCTCTTCGGCAAGGAGATATACATATCGAAGAGGGTTGATCCCGGGATAATAGGGGGCATGGTTGTGAGGGTGGGGGACAAGCTGATAGACGGGAGCATAAGGATGAGGCTCGAGGAGATGAGGAAGTCCTTAAGGGGGTGAATTATGAGGGGGCAGGATATAGTTGAGATACTCAAGGATCAGATAGAGAGATTCGGGACGACGATAAAGGCTGTGGATGTGGGCACCGTCGTTGAGATAGGGGATGGTATAGCGAGGATCCACGGTCTTTCCGGTGCGAAATACAATGAAATACTCTCCTTCCCCCACGATATCTTTGGTCTCGCCTTAAATCTCGAGGAGGATAATGTGGGCGCCATCCTTTTCGGCGATTATTCGAAGATAAGGGAGGGGGATGAGGTCAGGTGCACGGGCAGGGTCATAGAGGTTCCTGTCGGTGAGGAGCTTATAGGCAGGGTCGTTGACCCCCTTGGGCGACCCCTCGATGGTAAGGGACCTGTAAATGCCAAGAAAACAAGACCTGTTGAAAGGGTTGCCCCCTCCGTTGTGAAGAGGAGCCCCGTCAACACACCCGTTGAGACGGGAATAAAAGCTATAGACTCGATGATACCAATAGGGAGGGGGCAGAGGGAGCTCATAATAGGGGACAGGTCTACGGGCAAAAGCTCAATAGCAATAGATACCATAATAAATCAGAAAGGCAAGGACCTTATATGCATATATGTCGCCATAGGTCAGAAAACATCAAAGGTTGCTCAGGTCATATCCATCCTTGAGAGCTACGGTGCCATGGAGCACACGATAGTTGTTGTAGCCTCAGCCTCCGACTCCGCTGCTCTTCAATATATCGCCCCCTACTCCGGCTGTGCGATGGGGGAGGAGTTTATGGAGATGGGCAAGGACGCTCTCGTTATATACGATGACCTTTCAAAACACGCATGGGCATATCGCCAGATATCGCTTCTTCTGAGAAGACCCGCCGGAAGGGAGGCTTATCCGGGAGATATATTTTACCTCCACTCAAGGCTCCTCGAGAGGGCTTGTAAATACGCCCCCGAATACGGAGGAGGATCCTTGACAGCCCTTCCCATAATAGAAACGCAGGCTCAGGATATCTCCGCTTACATACCCACGAATGTTATATCCATAACCGATGGTCAGATATATCTTGAGCCTGATCTCTTCAATGCGGGTATAAGACCCGCCGTAAATGTCGGTCTGTCCGTATCGAGGGTTGGGGGAGCCGCCCAGACGAAGGCGATGAAGCAGGTCGCGGGCAGGCTCAGGCTCGACCTCGCCCAGTACAGGGAGCTCGCGACCTTCGCCCAGTTCGGGACGGAGGAGCTCGATAAGGCAACAGTGGCTCAGCTTGAGAGGGGTAAGAGACTCACGGAAGTTCTAAAACAGTCGGAGAGAAACCCCATGCCCATGGAGAAACAGGTTCTCATACTCTACGCCGCCGTCAACGGATACCTTGATGACATCCCCGTCGAGAGGGTGAGGACTTTTGAGGAGGAATTTTTAAAATTCATGGATGCCCAGAAACCCGATATAGTCAGGAGCATAAGGGAGGAGAAG
>CAZTWH010000099.1:0-3996 GCA_964617575.1 uncultured Dehalococcoidia bacterium | reverse complement strand
AACCCACGACTTCCTCCTTGCAAAGGAGGCGCTCTCCCTGCTGAGCTACAGCCCCTTCTTCTAATATAACAATTCAGAGAGGGGAAAACAAGGGTTGTCCCGAAGGATTTCTTGTGATAAAATAAAGAAATGGCTATGGAGGAAGTATCCATAAAGGCGCTTCTTGAGGCGGGTGTTCATTTTGGTCATCCTACTCGCAGGTGGCATCCCAAGATGGCTAAATATATTTTCACCCAGAGGGATGGTATACACATAATAGACCTCGAGAAGACTCTTGAGCTTTTAAACAGGGCGAGGGAATTTATAAAGGATGTTGCTGCGAGCGGTAAAGATATATTATTTGTCGGGACGAAGAAGCAGGCTCAGGAGGCTGTTGAGGAGGAGGCTAAGAGGTGTGGCGCCTTATATGTTGTGAGGAGATGGCTTGGCGGAACACTTACAAACTTTCAGGTTATAAAGAGGAGGCTTGACTACTTCGCTTACCTTCAGGACAGGAAGGAGAAGGGTGAATTTGAGAAGCTTCCGAAGAAGGAGGCTATAAAGCTTGAGAGGGAGCTTGAGAGGCTTGAGAAGCTTTTCGGGGGGATAAAGAACATGATGGAACTTCCGGGCGCTTTATTTGTCATAGACCCTGTTAATGAGAGGATAGCCGTGAAGGAAGCCAGAATAATGGAGATACCTGTTGTGGCTGTTGTGGATACGGATTGCAACCCCGATGAGATAGACTATCCCATACCCGCCAATGATGATGCTATAAAGTCCATAAAACTTTTATGCTCCGTTATAAGCGATGCTGTTATAGAGGGGAAGAGACTTTATGAGGAGAGACCTTCGGAGCCTGTGGAGGAGGAGCATGAAAGTTCCGATTGAGGTTATAAAGGAGCTCAGGGAGAGGACGGGTGCGGGGATAAAGGATTGTAAGGAGGCTTTTATAAAGGCTTGTGGTGATGTAGATAAGGCTGTTGAGATACTGAGGGAGAAGGGCTTCAGGATAGCTGAGAAGAAGGCGCAGAGGAGTGCGAGGGAAGGTCTTATAGAGGCTTATGTGCATGCCGGTGGCAGGATAGGTGCTCTTGTGGAAGTTAATTGCGAGACGGATTTTGTTGCGAGGACGGATGAATTCAAACAGCTCGCCCATGATATAGCGATGCAGGTCGTTGCTACAAATCCGAAATATTTGAGCCCCGAGGATGTCCCCGATGGTGAGGATCCAGAGGAAGTATGCCTTCTCCTCCAACCTTTCATAAAGGATCCGAGCAGGAAGGTGAAGGATATAATAGCGGATGCCGTTGGCAGGCTGAGGGAAAATATAAAGGTGAAGAGATTTGTGAGATTTGAGCTGGGGGAGTGATGGTTGACGAGATTCTGGGAGAGGCAGAGGAGAGGATGGGGAAGGCTATAGATTTTTTAAAAAGGGATCTTTCCATGATGAGGACGGGGAGGGCGAGTCCCGTCCTTGTTGAGAATATAAAGGTTGAATATTACGGCGTCCCCACGCCCCTCAAGCAGATAGCATCCATAACTGTCCCGGAGGCTCGTCAGCTTTTGATCCAGCCCTGGGATAAAAACTCCATCCCTTCCATAGAGAAGGCTATAGTCAAATCCGACCTCGGCGTCATGCCATCCGTAGACAAGGATGTTATAAGGATAAACTTCCCCCCCTTAACGGAGGAGAGGAGGAAGGAACTTGTAAGGGTTGTCAGGAAGAGGGTTGAGGATGGGAAAATAGCTATAAGGAATGTGAGAAGGGATGCTCTTGAGGATATAAGGAAGCTATATAAAGACAAGAAGATATCCGAGGATGAGGAGAGAAGGGCTATAGAGAGGCTTCAGAAGATAACGGATAGATTTATAGATGAGGCTACAAAGCTCGGGAAACTTAAGGAAGAAGAAATAATGGAGGAGTAAGGAGGGATTATGGATTTTGAGCTGACTGAGGAGCAGAGGATGTTTCAGCTTGCGATAAGGGATTTTGCCCAGAAGAGGATAGCCCCGCTTGTGAAGGAGGCGGAGGAGAAGGAGGAGATGCCCGTTCATCTTTTCAGGGAACTTGGGGAGCTCGGGTATCTCTGCCCGAGATATCCCGTCGAGCTCGGGGGCGGAGGTCTCGGGAAGATAGGGGATTGTATAGGGATATTGGAGATAGCGAAGGTATGCGCAGGTATAGCGGCGGGGCTCATGGTTCAGGCGGGCATAGCCACATCAGCCATATATGATCACGGGAGCGAGGAACTCAAGGAGAAATATTTAAAGCCCGCAATAAGGGGAGAGAAGATAGCTGCTTTCGGTCTTACGGAGCCGAATGCGGGTTCAGACGCATCAGCTATAGAGACAACAGCTCAGAGGCAGGGGGATAAATATATAGTAAACGGCTCAAAGATATTTATAACAAACGGTCCCATAGCCGATTTCATAACCCTTGCGGCATATACGGATAAATCCAAGGGACCGAGGGAGGGGATAAGCCTTTTCGTGTTTGATACGAAAACCCCCGGTTTCAGCGCGAGGAAGCTAAAGAAAGTTGGTATGTGGTCCGCCGCAACGGGCGAGCTTTATTTTGATAACTGCGAGGTCCCCTCGAAGAATCTTATAGGGGAGGAGGGGAAGGGTTTAAGGTATCTTCTCGAGGCTCTTGCCGGAGGAAGGATATCCCATTCGGCGAGGAGCATTGGTGTTGCCGAGAGCGCCCTCGAACTCGCCTTAAATTACGCAAAGGAGAGGAAACAGTTCGGTCAGCCTATAGGCAAGTTTCAGGCTGTAGCCTTCAAGCTCGCCAACATGGCTACCCAGCTTGAGGCTGCGAAGCATCTCATGTTCTACGCGGCTTGGCTTTATGATAAGGGGGTTGATTGCAGGAAAGAGGCGTGTATGGCGAAGCTCTTCGCCTCGGAGGTCGCCTGCAAGATAACGGAAGATGCCATGCAGATTCACGCCGGTTATGGGTACATGATGGATTCCGCGATACAGAGGCTCTGGAGGGATGCGAGGATTTTCACGGTAACTGAGGGGACGAGCGAGGTACAGCTCCTTGTGATATCAAGGGGGCTGGGGCTTTGAGAATAGAGCCTGTTCCCGAGCATGTGGCGATAATAATGGACGGGAATGGGAGGTGGGCGGTAAGGAGGGGTCTTCCGAGAATAGAGGGGCATAAGGAGGGCGCGAGGAATATTTTAAGGGTAGCAAGGGCTTTCATAAAATACGGAGTGAAAAACTTAACCCTCTTCGCCTTCTCGACGGAGAACTGGAAAAGACCCGAGGATGAGGTGAGAGCGCTTCTTAAGCTCTTCGAGGACAGGATAGATGAGGAGCTCGAGCTATATATAAGGGAGGGGATAAGGCTTTTTCATATAGGAGAGCTCGATGGTCTGTCACCTTCTTTGAAGGAGAAGGTGGAAAGGGCTATGGAGCTAACGAAGGATAATGAGAGGCTTAATCTGTATTTAGCCTTCAACTACGGCGGGAGGATGGATATACTTCAGGCTACAAGGAAGCTCATCCGGGATGGTATAGAGCCCTCGAGGGTAGACGAGGAGATGTTCTCCTCATATCTTATGACCCGTGATATCCCCGACCCCGACCTTATAATAAGGACGGGGGGGGAGCTTAGGCTTTCAAATTTCTTTCTCTGGCAGTCCGCTTACAGCGAGCTTTATTTCACAAAAACCCTCTGGCCCGATTTTGACGAAAGGGAAGTTGTTTTAGCCCTCTCATCCTTCTCCCGGAGGGAGAGAAGATTCGGAAAGGTTCCATGAGAATTTTAGGGGCTTTGATATACGGGGTCCCCTTCCTCCTCTGCATATGGTTTGGTAAATTACCCCTCACCTTATTTGTGGGGCTTCTCATAATCCTCTCCCTCCTCGAGCTCAGGAATATGGCGAGGCTAAGGAATATAAACATCTCCCTCACGATATCTATTCTCTTCTCACTATTTTTTCTCTCAACATCCCCGTGGTACTGGGTTTTCTTCCGATTCATAACGGGAGCCCTTCTTTTCAC
>CAZTWH010000098.1:0-4002 GCA_964617575.1 uncultured Dehalococcoidia bacterium | reverse complement strand
GATTTTGGAGAATGTGAGGGGAAGGGATGTTTTCGTTGTCCAGCCTTTTGTATATCCCGTGAGCGACAGCATAATGGAGCTCCTAATAATGATAGACGCTTTAAAAAGGGCTTCCGCGGAGAGGATAACGGCGGTTATACCCTATTATGGCTACGGAAGGACGGATAAGAAGGACCAGCCGAGGGTTCCGATAACAGCGAGGCTCCTCGCCGACCTTATAACAACCGCGGGGGCGAGCAGGATACTAACCGTCGACCTCCATGCTCCCCAGATACAGGGATTTTTCAACATACCCGTTGATGAGCTCACGGCTCTCTATCTTCTCTGCGATTACTTCAGGGAGAAGGCGATAGAGAATCTCGTGGTCGTCGCAACAGATATAGGTATATCGAAGAGGGCTCGCGATATGGCATCCCGCCTCAACGCCCCCCTCGCGATAATAGAGAAGAGGAGGATAGGGAATGTGGAGAAGGTAGAAACCCTCACGGTTATAGGCGATGTCGAGGGAAAAAAAGCCCTCCTTATAGACGATGAGGTCGATACGGGCGGGACAATAACTATGGCTGCGAAGACCTTAAAAGAGAAGGGCGCCGAGGAGGTATACGCCTGCTGCACCCACCCCATCCTCTCGGGACCCGCGCCCAAAAGGATAGAGGAGAGCCCCATAAAGGAGTTCGTCGCAACAGACACCGTCCCCGTCCCCGAGGAGAAGAGGATAAAAAAGCTGAAACTATTATCCATAGCGGAGATACTCGGCGAAGCCATACACAGAATTCACACGGGTCTGTCCGTAGGAGCCATGTTCGAGGATAAATGACCTACTCCTTAAGACTCCTCAAAAATTCCCTCACCCTCTCATAATTTACGGCGAGGAAATAAAAAATAGCTATTATCACGGAGAGGATAAAAGCCGTAAGCCCCGATGTCGCTATCACACACAGGACATAAAATAAAAGGGCGAATATGATGGATATAAGAAGCTTCCTCCCCCTCATCCCCCTAAATTCTAAAACAAGCTCCGTTGGGTTTGACAACATCCCTCTTTTTTATATAATTGGGGATGGAACTTCTCTCGGGGGGTGATAGAATTGGCGGAAATCATACTTGGTGAGAATGAGTCCATAGACAGCGCCCTGAAGAGATTCAACAGGAAGGTCCAGCAGGAAGGGATTTTCTCGGAGTGGAGGAAGAGGGAATATTACGAGAAACCGTGCGTCAAGAGGAAGAAAAAGGAAGCCACAAAGCTAAAGAAGAGCATAAAGAATTCCCAAAGAGCGCTTATGTTCTGATGAGGGAGAAGATAGAGAAGGATATGAAGGAAGCCCTCAGGAGGGGGGAAAAGGATAGGGTTTCCACCCTCCGTCTCATTCTGTCCTCCGTAAAGAATAAAGAGAAGGAGAAGGGGAGGGCTTTATCCGATGATGAGATAACGGATGTTTTGATGAGGGAGGCTAAGCAGAGGAGGGAGAGCATAGAGGAGTTCAGGAAAAGCGGAAGGCAGGACCTTCTTGAGAAGGAGGAGAGGGAACTCTCCATAATTATGGAATATCTCCCGCCTCAGATGAGTCGTGAGGAGATAGAGGAGCTTGCGAGGAGGGTTATAGAGGAGGTCGGGGCTAAGGGACCTTCTGATAAGGGAAAAGTTATGGGGAGACTCATGCCGATGGTGAGGGGGAGGGCTGAGGGGAGGGTTGTTAGCGAGGTCGTCTCCGATATTTTATCCAAGATATGAAATTCGGCGTCGTCGTATTCCCCGGGACATGGAGCGATA
The DNA here is from genome assembly GCA_964617575.1 of uncultured Dehalococcoidia bacterium. Taxonomy (GTDB): domain Bacteria; phylum Chloroflexota; class Dehalococcoidia; order SZUA-161; family CAYRBX01; genus CAZTWH01. Next base: position 2,231 of record CAZTWH010000098.1, on the reverse strand, counting down.
GGGATTGTTTCTGGGCTCTCAAAACTCTCGGGTGGGAGGGGGAGTATATCTGGCACGAGGAGAGGGATTTAAAGGGTTTTGACCTCATTATTCTGCCCGGAGGTTTCTCATACGGAGATTATTTGAGACCCGGAGCTATAGCAAAGTTCTCACCCGTTATGGAGTCTATTTTTGAATTTATAGACAAAGGGGGTCTTGTAATAGGCATATGCAACGGTTTTCAGATACTCTGCGAGGCTAAAATCCTCCCCGGCGCCCTTATAAGGAATAGGGGTCTTAGGTATAAATGCTCATGGGTTTATTTAAGGGTTGAGGATAACAGAACTCCCTTTACCCTCGCCTTTGAGGAGGGGGAGGTTATAAAGATTCCTATTTCCCATTATGAGGGGAATTATTTTGTGGAAGACCCTTATCTTGTGGACGGCAAAATCGTCTTCAAATACTGCGATAAGGAGGGGAGGGTTTTGGAGGAGGCTAATCCCAACGGCTCCATGTTCAATATAGCCGGCATAGTGAATGATAGGAAAAATGTCCTCGGCATGATGCCTCATCCCGAAAGGGCTTGCGAGGATATAATAGGCTCATCCTCGGGAAGGAAGATTTTTGATTCTGTAAGGCTTTTCCTTGGTGAGATATGAGGGAGAGGGTTTTTGAAATTCTACAAGGCGCCATAGATTTCCATGTCCATCTCACGGAGGACCCTTTTGTTGCGAAGATGCTCAATACATCCCCCGAAAGGTCCTCATCCCTTCCGGAAGCTATAGAGGGGGCGAAGAAGCTCGGAATGAAGGGTTTTGTTCTAAAAGCCCATGATTATCCCACGGCGCCTATATCGAGGATAGCGAAGGATATTGATAGGGATTTTGAGGTTATAGGCGGTATAACTTTGAATTATGGCGTCGGAGGTATAAATCCCTATGCTGTTGAGATATGCGGGAGGATGGGAGGGAGGGTATTGTGGATGCCGACCTTCTCATCGAGAAATGAGATGGAAAGAAGGGGTATGGAGGGAGGGATATATTTGCTCGATGATAAAGGGGAGCTGAAAAAAGAGGTGAGGGAAGTCCTATCCCTCGTCAGGGAATTCGATATGGTCCTATCAACCGCCCATATAAAGAAGGAGGAGATATATGCTCTTGTTAAGGGAGCTTTGAATATGGGTATAAAGAAAATCCTCATAACCCATCCCCTTACGAAATTAGCGGGGACCTATCTCAGCGTGGATGAACAAAAGGAACTCTCGGAGATGGGGGCTTTTATAGAGCACTGCTTTGCAGCCCTTATGCCCGGCTGGGGAACCCATCCCGATGAGCTTTTAAAAGCCATAAAGGAGGTTGGGGCTCAAAGATGTATTTTGAGCACTGATCTCGGTCAGTTTTCAAACCCCGTCCCATGGGAGGGGATGAGGATGATGGTATCCATGCTCCTGTCCATGGGACTCCCCGAGCGGGAGATAAACCTCCTTATAAAGGAGAACCCGAGGAGGCTCCTTGAATAACTTCTTCAGGGCAAAATACGGAAAGTTTGTGATAACATTCACCGTGCTCATAATCCTTGCTGTGCTCGGCTTCCTTATATTCACCCTCATCTACCCTTTCCAGGACCTAAAAACAAGGCTCGTCATCCTCGGGATAGCCGTTTTCATATCCCTCTGTCTTATCTACCTTTTCTTCCTCTCCCCGAAAGGTTATAGACTTGAGGAGAGTTCCCTCGAACTTGTAAGAAGGGCGGGGAAGGAGGAAATATCCTACAGGGATATAGAGAAGGTTTATAAAATCCCCGGGAGAGCTTTATTTCTCACATTGAGGATCACGGGGAGCAGGGGATTTTTCGGCTTCGTCGGTTCCGTTAAAACCAGAGGCGAGAAGGAAACCTACTTCTTCGCCACATCCTCAGAGCTCGTAGCCCTCGAAACCCCATCAAAAATATATGTGATAAGCCCCGAGAACAGGGAAAAGTTCATAAAGGAACTCAAAAGAAAGTTAAAAGGTTCCGATGAACAAAACTTGGCGAAGGAGAAACCTTAACCTTGTAGTGGGGATGACCCCATATCTTTGTATTCATTTTGGCTAATCTTGGGTTTTGTGGGAGCGGGGGAATAGCCTTTGGGTTTAAATGGGGCATCCAGGATTTGAACCTGGGACCTCGGTCTTATCAGGACCGCGCTCTAACCGCTGAGCTAATGCCCCATCTTTAATTATAACACACGCGGATTTTCCGATAAAGCTTCT
>CAZTWH010000097.1:0-4027 GCA_964617575.1 uncultured Dehalococcoidia bacterium | reverse complement strand
CCCCCCGCAGCTATAACGGGTATTTTAACCCTCCCCAAAACAAGGGATAAAAGGACAAGGGTGCTTATCCTCCCCGTATGCCCCCCAGCCTCATATCCGGACACTATAACGGCGTCGGCACCCTCCCCCTCAACCCTCAAAGCCTGCCTCAGAGTCCCAACAGCTGGGAAACATAAAATACCCTCAGGTTTAACAAACTCTATAACAAGATCCGTCGTCCTCCTCCCCCTGCCATATGTGACAGCCTTAACCCCCTCCTCTATACAGACCTCAAGATTGGCTTCAAGATTTTCACACCCCGGGGTGAAATTAACGCCAAAGGGCTTATCCGTGAGCTCTTTCATCTCCCTTATCTTCTCCTTAAGCTCGCGAGGGGTGTAATAAGAACCGGTTATTATGCCAAATCCCCCAGCCTCACATACAGCGGATGCGAGAGGAGGCTCAGCTACCCAAGCCATACCGCCCTGAATTATGGGATATTTTATGCCGAGAAGCTTCGTTATACGGGTCTCCAAAATAAAAATATGGAGCTGGTGGGACTTGAACCCACGACCTCCTCAATGCCATTGAGGCGCTCTCCCAGCTGAGCTACAGCCCCCCTTAATAATTTTATATACGCCCTGAAAGTTGTCAACTCCTCGCCACTATGATATAATCCACAGGGATGGAGGTAAAGCTTCTAACCTATACAAGGGACCCCGAATTTTTTATAGCTTCGGCGGCAAGGCTTTCCATAGGAGGGGAGATAGTTTCGAGGGAAGATGTGGAAAGGCTTCTTAAAAAACTCATATCCATGGGTCATATGTCCCCCTTCGAGCATGCGAGTTTCACCTTCCTTATAAGAGGAATATCAAGGGTCGCAAGTCATCAGCTTGTAAGACACAGGATAGCCTCCTATACGCAGGAGAGCCAGAGATTTGTCGAGCTAGAGCCCTCATTCGTCATACCGGAGAGCATAAACGGGGAGATGAGGGAAAGGGTTGAAAAAATCCTCCTCGAGGCTTCATCTTTGTATAAGGAGATGGTGGAGAAGGGCATACCCCTTGAGGATGCGAGGTTTATCCTCCCCCAGGCTGTTAAAACGAATATAATCGTGACGATGAATGCGAGGGAACTAATATACGCCTCATCTTTAAGGCTCTGCTCAAGAGCCCAGTGGGAGATAAGGGAGGTATTCAGGAGGATGAAGGAGGAGGTTATGAAAGTTGCGCCCATAATAGGTGAGGAGATGAAGCCCAAATGCTACAGCCTCGGCTATTGCAACGAAAGGGAGAGCTGTGGACTCTTCCCTTTGAAAAGTAAAGTATAGGAGGGATTATGGCAGCGAGGATAATATCAGGGGAGGAGATATCAAAGGAGGTAAGAGAGGAGCTTAAAGAGAAGGTAAAGAGTCTAAAAGAGAAAGGGGTTGTCCCGGGGCTTGCGATGGTGAGGGTAGGGGAGGACCCCGCATCCGTATCATATGTTAAGAGGAAAGCCCTTATGAGCGAGGAGCTCGGGATATATTCTGAGACCATAGTCTTCCCCGAGGAGACGGGGGAGGATGTTCTCCTGAGGAAAATAGATGAACTCAACAAGGATACCAGATTCCATGGAATACTCGTTCAGCTTCCCCTCCCGAGGCATATAAATCAGGACAAAGTCATATATGCGATTGATCCTTTAAAGGATGTTGACTGTTTTCATCCCGTTAATGTGGGGAAGCTCCTCATAGGGGAGCCCTATCTTCTACCCTGCACGCCTCACGGTGTTCAGCAGCTCCTTATAAGGAGCGGGAATTCCCCGGAGGGGAAACATGTCGTTATATGTGGGAGGAGCAATTTGAACGGAAAGCCTTTATTTGCTATTCTTATACAGAAGAGGGCGGGTGCGAATGCCACCGTTACCGTTTGTCATACCGGGACGAGGAACATGGCTGATATAACGAGGCAGGCTGATATACTTGTCGCCGCTATGGGTTCTCCGAAGGCTATAACGGCTGACATGGTGAAGGAGGGTGCTGTTGTTATAGATGTGGGCGTAAACAGAGTTGAGGACCCGTCGAGACCTTCCGGTTTCAGGCTCGTCGGGGATGTTGATTTTGATGCTGTTAAGGAGAAGGCTTCCGCCATAACTCCTGTCCCGGGCGGTGTTGGTCCCATGACCGTTACCATGCTCATGTGGAATACAATAAAAGCCTGTGAGGAGCAGACGGGGGTAAAAGTTTAGGGGGGGTTATGGGTGCTTATGAGGTTCTGGCGGAGAGGCTCGGGTATAGGGAATCGGAGAGGCTTAGAAAGGTTCTCATGAGGCTTATGAACGAGGAGGAGGCGGAGATATGCGCCTCCCTGCCGATGGATGTTGAGGAGCTTTCGAAGAAATTCGGCAAGACGAAGGAGGAGATGGAAAAAACCCTGGACAGCCTTTTCAGGAAGGGTCTTATATTTATGACAAAGAAAGGTTATCAATTTGCGAGGAATATAACCCAGCTTCATGATGCGACGGGCTGTGATGAGAGGCTTGATAGAATCTGGGGTGATGAACTTTTAAATCTCTGGAAGGAATTTGTTGATGAGGAGTGGGAGAAGGCGAGGGCGGAGGAGGCGAAGAGGAGGGAAGCACCCACATGGAGGGTGATTCCCGCTAGAAAAGCCTTCCCGGATGATGCGAAGCTTCTCCCGGAGGAGGATATAAGAGCTATAGTTGAGAAGGGGGAGAAATTCGCCGTCGTCCCCTGTCCATGCAGGAGAATAGAGAGGAGATGCGAAAAACCCATTCATGTTTGCTTCCAGCTTAACAGAGCTGCCGAATATGCTATAACGAGGGGAACCGGGAGGGAGCTTACGAAGGAGGAGGCTCTCAAGGTTCTTGAACTTGCGGAGGAGGCGGGTCTTATTCACTCCGCACCGAACACGAGGGAGGTCACAAGTGTTATATGCAACTGCTGTGAGTGCTGCTGTGTAATATATTATGTTGGGAAGAAATACGGGGTTCTTGATAAAAGCGCCGCCAAAAGCAGGTTTGTGGCTCAGATAGACAAGGAGAAATGCAAGGGGTGTCAGACCTGTATAGAGAGGTGTCAGTTTGATGCGATAGAGATGGTGAAGGTTGAGGGGGAGAAGAAGCTCAAGGCGGAGGTGAAGGAGGAGAATTGCTACGGCTGTGGTCTCTGTGCGGTCGGGTGTGAAGCGGGGGCTATAACAATGAGGGAGGTTAGACCTCCCGAGCATATACCTTCATAGAAAGGAGGTGGAGCATGCCGTACGACCCCACGAAGCTTAAGGACTGGGAGATAGGGGAGCTTGCCGAAAAGAACATGCCGACGCCCGAGGAGTGGAGGGAGAGGCTTGGGCTTGAGAAGGATGAGATAATTCCTTACGGGAAGATATGCAGGGTGAATTACAAAAAAGTGCTTGAGAGGCTCAAGGATAAGAAGAACGGGAAATATATAGATGTAACGGCAATAACACCCACACCCCTCGGTGAGGGGAAGACAACGGTCACGATGGGTCTCATAGAGGGGCTGAGCAAGAGGGGGAAGAATGTTGGAGGGTGTATACGCCAGCCATCCGGCGGACCCACATTCAATATAAAGGGAACAGCCGCGGGCGGAGGAAACGCCCTCCTCATACCCATGACGGAGTTCTCGATGGGTCTAACGGGCGATATAAACGATATAACGAACGCCCATAACCTTATAATGGTAGCCCTGACGGCGAGGATGCAGCATGAGAGGAACTACGATGACGATTATCTTAAGTCAATAGGTTTGAGGAGGCTCGATATAGACCCGACGAGGGTGCAGATGGGATGGGTTATGGATTTCTGCGCCCAGGCTTTAAGGAACATAATAATAGGTATCGGCGGAAGGATGGACGGATATATGATGCAGTCCAGGTTCGATATATCCGTGAGCTCAGAGCTTATGGCTATTTTAGCCATAGTTAAGGACCTCGCTGACCTCAGGAAGAGGATAGATGAGATAACGGTCGCCTTTGATAAGAGGGGCAATCCTGTTACAGTTAAGGACCTTGAGGTTGGGGGGGCT
>CAZTWH010000096.1:0-4050 GCA_964617575.1 uncultured Dehalococcoidia bacterium | reverse complement strand
TCCTGAATGGCTGTAGTATATCTTCTGCTTGAGCTTCTTCCCCGTAACTCTCACCTTCTCCGCGTTTATAACAACAACATAATCCCCGTTATCTATATGCGGGGAGTAGGAGGGTTTGTGCTTCCCCATGAGGATGGTCGCTATTTTTGTGGCGAGCCTCCCCAATATCTCCCCGTCGGCATCTATGAGGTGCCATTTCTTCTCAGTTTTCGGAAACTCCGTCCTCATCGAATATCTCCTCTTTATATTTTATACCGAAAAGGAAAAGTCCCCTTGCGGGGGGGGCGAATTTAGCTTCCCCCTTCCCTTCAAGGATGGATATAAATTCATCCATATTCATCTTCCCGAGACCGAGAAGAATAAGGGTCCCGACGGTTCTCCTCACCTGCTGGGGGAGAAATGAACGAGCCCTCATCTTGAAGATTATAAAATCTCCTTTCTTCTTTATCCCCGTCTCCTTAACCTCCCTCACCCTCGAGAAGGGGTAGCTGGGGAGGGTGAAGGGGGAGAAATCCCTTCTTCCCACCATCATTGAAAAAGCCCTCTTCATTATACCAATATCGAGGGGATTTCTCACATGATAGGAGAATCTTCCCCATATGGCGGATGGGGTTTCCCTGTTGAGGACTATGTATATATAGGTTCTGCTCTCAGCCTTCCTCACATCGAAATCGAAGGGTATCTTTGAGCAAGCCCTTATTTTTATATCGGGCGGGAGGTAATGATTGAGGGCGCTTTTTATTTTATCCTCCGGTATATCGGATGGTGGGACAAAGGATGCTACCTGTCCCAGGGCATGGGCTCCCGCATCCGTTCTACTTGCCCCCCTCAATTTGACTTCCCTCCCGAAGAGCTTAAAGAGAGCTTTCTCTATCTCCCCCTGAACTGTGGGGAGATTTTTCTGAAACTGAAATCCGAAATATCTTGTCCCATCATATTCGATGAGAAGGGCTATCCTATACAAGCTCAAGCCTCACCAGGGGCGCGTTATCCCCTTTCCTCGTCCCGAGTTTTATTATCCTCGTGTACCCGCCGTTCCTCTCCTCGTATCTCTTCGCTATCTCGTTAAAGAGTTTCCTCACAACCTCCTTATCCGTTATGAAGGCTAAAGCCTGCCTCCTCGCATGAAGGTCTCCCCTCTTCCCGAGGGTTATCATCTTCTCGGCAAAGCTCCTCGCCTCCTTAGCCTTGGCTTCCGTTGTGGTTATGCTCTCGTATCTTAAAAGATCCGTGACGAGGTTTCTGTACATGAGGAGCCTGTGGGATGTTTTCCTTGAGAGCTTTCTTCCCCTCTTCCTGTGTCTCATTTTTTCTTCCTCACCTTGAACTTGGCACCGAGTTTCTCCTCAAGCTCGGTTATCTCGGGCTCCTCCCTCAGGGATAGCCCGAGGGATTTGAGTTTCTCCTTCAGCTCCTCTATGGATTTCTCACCGAGACCCCTTATATCCCTCAGCTCGCTCTCGGTCCTATCAACTATCTCCCTAACCCACATTATATTTGCCCTCTTGAGGGCGTTCTTGGTTCTCTCGGACAACCCGAGGTCATCTATAGATAGGTCTATAGGCTCCGGGGGCGCCTTCCTCACCTCGGGGACGGGTTTCCCTAAAAGTATTGAGAAGTGCCTTACGAGAATCTCGCTCGCCTTGGCGACAGCCTCCTCAGGCGTTATGGTCTTGTCCGTCCATATCTCCATCCTCAGGGATTCATACCCCCCTTCCTTCCCCGCCTTTTTCTCAACCTTATAATTCACAGCTTTTATGGGCGAGAAAACGGCATCGACGGGTATAACGCCTATGGGGAGATTCTCCTCATCCGTATCGGAGATATGCCTCTTGCCTATCCTGACCTCGAGCTCCGCATCGAGATGGGCTTCGGGGGAATCGAGGGTGAGAAGATAATGCTCCGGGTTTACTATCTCATAATCGGGAGTTGTCTTTATATCTCCGGCGAGAACCTCCCCCTCCCCTTTCACCTCGAGCTTCATCTTGGCGGGTCTTTCCCCCTTTATCCTGAACCTAACCCCTTTGAGGTTAAGAATGAATTCGATGACATCTTCCTTGGCGTGAGGTATGGGGGAGAACTGGTGAGGTATCCCCTCTATCTTCACGCTTGTTATGGCGGCACCCTCAAGGGCTCCGAGGAGAACCCTCCTCAGGGCGTTTCCTATGGTTATACCGAAACCCTCCTCAAGGGGCTCCATGACCAGGACACCGTAGTCATCTCTCCTCTCCTCCCAGAAGACCTCAGGTTCCATCCTTCCACCCCCTATCTTGAGTAGAACTCAACTATGAGCCTCTCATCAACACGGAAATCTATGTCGCTTCTCTCGGGTTCTCTCAATACTCTCCCTATCATTTTCTCCCTATCGAGTTCAAGCCATGCGGGAACAATAACATCGTTTATATCCTGAAGGGCTTTCTGGTAAGGGAACTTCTCCTTACTCTTCTCCCTCCACGCTATAACATCGCCCGGCTTGACCCTGTAGGATGGTATATCCACTTTCTCGCCGTTTACGAGGAAATGCCCGTGTCTTATAAGCTGTCTCGCATGTTTCCTCGATTCGGCAAAACCGAGTCTGTACACAACATTATCGAGCCTCATCTCAAGAAGTTTTAAGAGATTTTCGCCCGTAAGACCTTCCATCTTCTCAGCCTCTTTGAAATACTTCTTCATCTGCCTCTCCGATACCCCGTACATCCTCTTTACCTTCTGTTTCTCCCTCAGCCTTATCCCGTAGTCGGATAATTTTCTCGTCCTCGTGTGCTGACCGGGGGGATAGGATCTTTTTTCAAAGGGGCATTTAGGGGACAGGCACTTATCCCCCTTTAAGAACAGTTTCTCGCCTTCTCTTCTACATAATCTGCAGGATGGACCTATATATCTTCCCAATTATACCCTCCTTCTCTTCGGGGGTCTGCAACCATCATGAGGTATGGGTGTTACATCCCTTATGCTCATTATCCTTAAGCCAGTGGTCTGAAGGGTTCTTATGGCAGCTTCCCTACCGCTTCCGGGACCCTTAACATACACATCAACCTGTTTCATCCCATGTTCTATTGCCCTCCTAGCAGCCTGTTCAGCCGCCTTCTGGGCGGCGTAAGCTGTCCCCTTCTTTGTCCCGGCGAAACCCGCTGTTCCACAGCTCGCCCATGTTATGGTGTTCCCCTCGGGGTCGGTTATCGTGATTATCGTGTTGTTGAATGTGGAGTGGATATAAGCCCTCCCCCTCACTATTCCCTTCTTCTCCCTTTTCTTAAGTCTTGTTGTCTTCCTTTTCTTAGCCATCATGCCCCCTTATTTCTTAGCAGCACCTCTTCTTCTACCCCTTCCGGCAACCGTCTTTCTGGGTCCTTTTCTGGTTCTCGCGTTTGTTCTCGTCCTCTGCCCCCTCACAGGAAGCCCTCTCTTGTGCCTGAGACCTCTGTAGCAGCCTATCTCTATAAGCCTCTTTATATTCTGCGCTATCTCCCTCCGAAGCTCCCCCTCAACCTTGTAGTTCTTATCTATTATCTCCCTTATTCTGGCGAGCTCCTCATCCGATAGGTCTTTTATCTTCTTCCCGGGATCAACACCCGCCTCCTCGCATATCTTCCTCGCGAGGGTCTTCCCTATCCCGAATATGTATCTCAAAGATATCTCAGCCCTTTTATCATCGGGTATATCCACTCCGGCTATTCTTGCCATATCACCCCTGCCTCTGTTTGTGTTTCGGATTTTTGCATATAACCCTCAAAACCCCCTTCCTCCTCACTATTTTGCATTTATCACACCTTTTTTTGATAGAAGATCTCACCTTCATAGCCTGTAAACTATCCTCCCCCTCGATAGGTCATAAGGCGAGAGCTCAACTATAACCCTGTCGCCCGCAACAAGCCTTATAAAATATTTCCTCATCTTCCCCGAGGCATGCGCCAGAACTATATGACCGTTGGGGAGCTCCACCCTGAACATGGCGTTCGGAAGGGGCTCCTTTATAACACCTTCAACCTGTATCTTCTCCTTCTTCATAGTTTCGTTAAAACCTCCGCTTCTCCTTCCTTTATAAGTATA
>CAZTWH010000095.1:0-4073 GCA_964617575.1 uncultured Dehalococcoidia bacterium | reverse complement strand
CATAATAGCGAACTGCAACCCCGAGACGGTATCTACGGATTTCGACACAAGCGACAGGCTATATTTTGAGCCCCTCGATGAGGAGAGTGTGAGGGATATCCTTGAGAACGAGGGTGAGGATACCCTTACATTTGTTCAGTTCGGAGGTCAGACAGCCATAAATCTCGCCATGCCCCTTAGCAGAGCCGGCGCGAAGATAAGCGGCTCGAGCGCGGAGACAATAGATATAGCTGAGGACAGGGGGAGGTTTGAGGAGTTCTTATCAAGGCTCGGAATACCCCAGCCCCCCGGTGGCGCGGCTTTCACTCTAAAGGAAGCTCTCGCCATAGGTGATGCGATAGGATACCCCCTCCTTGTAAGACCGAGCTATGTCCTCGGCGGAAGGGCTATGGAGATAGTATACAGCCCGGAGGAGCTTAAGATATTCGCGGGGATGGCTATGGATTCGGAGGGGAGGGGACCCGTGCTCATAGACAAGTATATAGAGGGGAAGGAGGTTGAGGTCGATGCTATATCGGACGGGGAGGATGTTTTAATACCCGGGATAATGGAGCATATAGAGAGGGCTGGGGTTCACAGCGGCGATTCCATAGCAGTCTACCCCGGCATAGGTCTTACGGAGGAAGAGGTGGAGAAAATCGTTGAGTACACGAAGAGAATAGGGGTCGAGCTTGGTGTCAAGGGTCTTATGAACATCCAGTATGTTATAGAGAGGAAAAACGGCTCATCAACAGTATATGTCCTTGAGGTAAATCCGAGGGCGAGCAGAACGGTCCCCTTCATATCCAAGGTGACAGGCGTCCCCATGGTTAAACTCGCCGTCAAGGTGATGCTCGGGAAGAAACTCAAAGAGTTGGGCTACGGAACGGGTCTTTATAAAAAGCAGAAACTCTACGGTGTAAAGGCTCCCGTCTTTTCCATGTCAAAACTTCCCGGTGTCGATACATACCTCGGACCCGAGATGAAATCGACGGGCGAGGTTATGGGAATAGACCATGACCTCACATCAGCCATAACAAAAGCCTTAATAGCCGCAGGTCTTATGCTTCCGGAGAGAGGAAGAATCCTTCTCAGCATAGCTGATAGGGATAAACCCGAGGCTAAACCCATAATAGAGATACTCTCCGAGCTCGGATATGAGCTATATGCCACGGAGGGAACATCCGCAATGATAAGAGATATGGGCTTGTCCGTCACAATGATAACGAAGAAGCTCTCTCAGGGACATCCGAATGTGGTCGACCTCATAAACGAGAGGAAGGTCGATGCGGTTATAAATACGATAACTGGAGGGGGAAGGACAGCTTTCAAGGATGGATTTTACATAAGGAGGAGCGCTGTTGAGAGAAACATACCGTGTTTCACATCCATAGACACGGCGAAGATAGCTGTTGAGGCTCTTATAAACAGGAGAAGGTATGAGGTAAAGCCCTTACCCGAGTATCGAAGATGGCGAGGGTGATATCGAGGAAAAGGTTTGGGGATGAGGTTTTACTCAAGTTCCATGCCCCTGAGATATCGGGCTTGGCGAGACCGGGGAATTTTGTTCTTATAAGATGCGATGGTTTTACATTGAGAAGACCTCTGAGCATATATGATGCGGATGAGGAAGGGATATGGGTTCTCTTCCGGATAGTTGGCAGGGGGACGAGGGTCATCTCGGATGCGGATGAGGCTGAAGTTTATGGTCCCTTCGGGAATGCTTTTGATGTGAGGGGTGATAATGTTCTTCTCATAGCGGGTGGGATGGGGAAGGCACCGCTCCATTTCCTGGCAAAAAGACTTTCGGGGAAAAAGATAACCTTCCTTATAGGCGAAAGGAGGGCTTCTCCATTCCCGGATGATATAGATTTTCTGCCGATAACTGAGGACGGCTCGAGGGGGAGAAAAGGGCTTGTCACGGATTACATGGACGAATATATCCCGGATGCTCAGGATATATTCCTTTCGGGTCCTGTTTCGATGTACAGGGAGGCTCGGAAGAAAATTCACGGGAAAAGGGCGTTTATAACCCTTGAGGGCGTTATGGGCTGTGGCATAGGCGCCTGCTATTCGTGCTCGGTTAGAACAAAGAGGGGGATAAAGAGAATATGCAAGGATGGTCCCTCCTTTGAACTTTGGGATATAAACCTTGATGATATATATGAGCCCCTTCCCCTCTTCAGAAAACCTTCTCTATAACTATGGTTTCCTCCCTTGAGGGACCAACGGATATTATTCCCACGGGACAGCCCGTTATCTCCTCTATCCTCCTTATATATCTCTTCGCCCCCTCCGGGAGCTTATCAAAATCCCTAATCCCGGAAGTGGGTCTCATCCACCCCTCGAACTCCTCATATACCGGCTCACACCTCGAAAGGGAGAAAGAATCCGGAGGAGGCTCCTTTATAACATCACCCCCGAGCCTGTATGCCGTGCATATCTTCACCACGGGAAGAGCATCGAGGACATCGAGCCTCGTAATCGCTATGAAGTCGAAGTCATTTATATTCCTCGAATAGGATGCGAGGACGCCATCGAACCACCCGCATCTTCTGGGTCTTCCTGTGGTTGTTCCATACTCGTGAGCCCTCTCCCTTATAAGCTCGCCTGTTTTGTCCTTAAGCTCAGTGGGCATGGGTCCACCGCCGACCCTCGTCGTGTAAGCCTTGAAAACGCCTATGACCTTATCTATGCTCCTCGGACCTATGCCGAGACCTGTTATCGCACCGCCTATGGAGGGGGAGGAGGATGTAACATAGGGATAGGTCCCGAAGTCTATATCAAGAAGGGTCCCCTGAGCTCCCTCGAGCAAAACTTTCTTTCCCCCCTTTATAGCCTCCCTCAATATCTTCCCCGTATCCTTAACATGGGGTCTCAGTTTCTCACCATAATCCCTCAGATCCTCAAATATCTCATCAAAGGAGAAACCCTCTCTGCCAAAAACCCTCGATAAGACCTTGTTTTTTATATCAAGGACGGGCTCGAGGCGTGACCTCAAAACATCATCATCGAGGATATCACACACCCTTATCCCCATCCTCGCGACCTTATCGGAGTAGCATGGTCCTATGCCCTTCTTCGTCGTCCCCAGAGCACCCTTCCCCTTAAGCTCCTCCTCGAGACTGTCAAAAGCTATATGATACGGCATTATAACATGAGCCCTCTCGCTTATAAACAGGTTATCAAGGGAAACACCGGCTCTTTTTAAACTCTCCATCTCATCGAAAAGAACCCCGAGGTCTATAACAACACCATTCCCTATTATGCAAATAGCATCCGGGTTGAAAATACCCGAGGGTATGAGGTGGAGCTTGAAACTTCCGAACTCATTTATAACGGTGTGACCCGCGTTGTTGCCTCCGGAGAACCTCGATACTATATGTGCTTCCCTTGAGAGGAAATCAACTATCTTCCCCTTCCCCTCATCCCCCCACTGTCCCCCTATAACAGCAACAACCATAACCTGAGCGGAGGGAGTGGGATTCGAACCCACGAGGGAGGCTTTTGACCTCCCTACGCGCTCTCCAGGCGCGCCCCTTCAGCCTCTCGGGCATCCCTCCCATTTATATTCTGTTAAAAACTTAAAGGATGTCAAGACTTCAAAGACTTGTCAGAATTATCCCGAGTATGGAAAGAAGGGTCCCGATTATTATCTTGAGGGTGAGCCTTTCTTTGAGGATGAAGAAGGAGAAGGGGAGTACAAATAACGGTGATATGGATGATAAAATCGTCGCCCTGGAAGCTCCAGCCAGATTTATTGCAAAATAGAAAAATATGCACGCCACAAAGAAGTCAAAGAAACCGGAATAAACGGTCCTCAAAATATCGGAAAGGCTGTATTTTTTGTAAACAAAGCCATCCTTGAAAAGGGTGAGGAAAAATAAAAGGAAAACAACGAAAGGGAGCCTTATTATATTCACAACGAAGGGGTGAACCTCTTCAAGGGCAAATTTCAGAACTATGACCCCGAAAGCCCAGAAAACCCCCGCGAGAAGGGAACAAAAAACTCCCCTCTTAAGTGATATCTCCTTCTCCTCCTTCTCTGAGGATACGAGGAGATTTATACCCGCCAGTATGAAGATAGCCCCGGG
>CAZTWH010000094.1:0-4102 GCA_964617575.1 uncultured Dehalococcoidia bacterium | reverse complement strand
CTCATGTATGTCTTCTGGGAGATAACCTCTATATGTTCCTGGAGGCTTATAGGTCTTGAGAGGGAGGATAGGGATAAGGTTCTTATGGGAGATAAGGCTTTTCTTATCACCTTCTTCGGCTCCGCTTTTCTTCTCCTCGGTCTATCCATGATTTATGTTGAGGAGGGGAGCCTTGACCTATACATGCTCAAGGGCGCTCAAATAGCCTCCCTTCCCCTTATATTCATCTTCATGGGGATAATAGCAAAGTCCGCTCAGGTTCCTCTTCACTCATGGCTCCCCGATGCGGGTGTTGCCCCGACACCCGCCGTCGCCCTTCTTCACACAGCTGTTCTTGGGGGTGTTTATGCCTTCGCGAGGATATTCCCCGCGACGATCGGGATACCCGAAGGATGGGAGGTATGGGTTCCCATATTTGCCATATCAGGTTCTATACTATGTGGCTTTGCAGCCCTTGTTGAGAACGATATGGGGAAAATCCTCGCCTATTCTACGATAAGCCAAGTGGCGTTTATATTTTTGGGCTTTTCCGTGGGGACGAAGCTCGGATTTATGGGAGCTCTCCTTTTCATCCTCGTCCATGGTCTGGGGAAGACGGGTCTCTTTTTATCCATGGGCGTGGTTGAGCACGAGACGGGGGAGAGGGATATAAGGAGGATAAGCGGTCTTTTCGGAAAAATGCCGAGGGTGGGCGTTTTTTACCTCTTCTGCGCCCTATCGATAATGGGCATTCCTCCTTTCGGAGGTTTCTTCTCCAAGCTACTTATAGTTATGGGGGTTGTTGATGCGGGCATGATAGCCGTAGCCGTTCTATCCCTATTTTCAGCCTTCCTCTCCATGGCTTACCTTATGAGGCTTTTCTACTCCGTATTCCTGGGCGAGCCTGAAATGAGGGATGTTAAGGAGAGGGGACCCATGCTTGTGAGCGTTGGCATCCTCGCCATTCTCTCGCTCATAACGGGAATGCTCGTCTTCTATCCATACAGGCTCCTCGATATAACTTATAGAGTTATTTCGGGGGTGATATGAAGGCTCTTCTATTTGTTCCCATATTCTTGCCGATAATAGCCGGCACCCTCATTTTCCTCAAGGGGAGGGGTATTTATGCCCTTATAACATCCCTCATAACTTTGATAGCATCCGCCATCATCCTCTCCCTTCCCGAGGCATCGGTATCTGTGCCCTGGTTTGGGGATGGGAAATTTGAGCTTAGGAGTTCCTTCTTCCCCTCCCTCATGCTCCTTTTCTCATCCCTTTTCTCCTTCCTCATAATCCTTTACTCACTTAAGTTTATAAAGGATGAGAGGAAGGCGATGGAGTATTACCCATACACCCTTATAACTTTGGGTGCTGCGAACGGGGTTTTCCTCTCCGATAACTTTATACCTTTCTTCGTCTTCTGGGGTATGACGACTATTATGCTCTTCACTTTGACGACCCTCGGGAGGGCGGAGCCATGGAGGGCTGCTTTGAAGGCTTTTATGATGGTTGGGGCGTGTGATCTCTCTCTTCTCCTCGGAATAATTCTTCTCCGGAAGACAGCCGGGACTTTAACGATAAGCGAGGCTAAGGCTGGAGGCTCCCTTGCTTTGCTATCCTTCGTTTTCATAACAATAGGCGCCCTCGGGAAAGCCGGGTCTATGCCCTTTCATTCGTGGATACCGAGGATGGCTCAATCCGCCCCGACGCCTGTCCTCGCCCTTCTGCCCGCGTCTTTGTATAAGCTTATGGGGATTTATCTCCTAACGATATCAGCCATAAATATCTTCGAGCTGACGAGAGCCTTCTCCCTCTTCCTCATGTCCATAGGTTCCGCAACCGTTATATTCGCTGTCCTTATGGCTCTTGTTCAGCGTGATGTGAGGAAGCTTTTATCATTTCACGCGGTAAGCGAGGTGGGGTATATGGTTATAGGTATAGGGACGGGTGTGCCCTTGGGGGTTGTGGGAGGGGTTTTCCACATGCTCAACAGCGCAATATATAAAACATGCCTCTTCCTCGGGGGAGGGAGTGTTGAGCACAGAGCGGGGAGGACCGAGCTCGAGAAGCTGGGAGGGCTCTCGAGGCTTATGCCCGTGAGTTTCTGGACATTCCTCATCTCATCCCTCGCCATATCCGGAATACCGCCCCTTAACGGTTTTGTATCAAAATGGATGATATATCAGGGAGTAATAGATTTCGGGGGGAAGGCTTCCTGGATATTCCTCCTCGCGGCGATGTTCGGGAGCGCTCTGACTTTAGCTTCATTTGTGAAGCTTGTCTATTCCATATTTCTGGGCGAAAGACCCCGTTATGTCGAGGTAAGGGAATCGGAGGGCTCGATTCTGTTCCCCTTAATAGTTCTCGCATCCCTATGTGTTATATTCGGCATACTCGCCCATTTTCCCCTCCTTCTCATATCATCATCCCTCGGATTTGAAACGCCGAGGCTTTTGTATCCCCTCGCATTCCTCGGTCTTTGGAACCCAACCCTCGCAACCCTCCTCATCCTTATAGCTATATTCATGGGTTTCGGGATATATGTTGCGGGGAGGCTCGGGGGGGCTAAAACAGCCGCTCCGTTCATCGGGGGGGAGAGGATGGACCCGGCGCCCCTCAGGGTTCCGGGTGTGTATTTCTACGACACGATAAGATATATGGGGTTCTTCACATGGGCTTATGAGATCGGTGAGGCGGGTCTTTTGGATATATATAACATACTGAGGCTCTCCGGGAAGGGCTTGGCATTCATCATCTTCAGATTTGAGAGGCTTATAGATAAAATAATAACCCTCCCATCCCGCATCCCCCTGGGGGAGGGCTTGAGGAAGCTTCATACAGGCTACCTCCCTCTTTATGTGATATGGTGCCTCGTTGGACTTTCCATATTGATCCTCATATTGAGGTGAAGGGATGAAGGTGGCGATTATAATAGCAGTTATATTCGCAATATTATCCCTTGAGCTGAAGGATATGAGGAAAAGCTCTATGTTCCTTCTCGGGATGTTCCTCGCATCCTCTATAGGGTGCTTCGTAAAAGGTCTCTTCGAAACAGGCGCAGCCCTCCTCATCCTCACACCCTCTATCCCCCTCCTCTCCCTCTATGTGATAGGAAGGTCAAATGCGAAAGATGAAGTCCAGAGGTTCACAAAATTCGACATAATAATAATCATGGCGCTTTTATTCTTCCTTATGAGCTTTTTCATCCTATTTCCGAAAGTATTGCCCCGTCCTGTTGAAGCTGAATTTTCTCCCGTATCGATAATAAGGGAGGTTCTGGTGATGCTTGTCGCTTTATCGGCGATATGGGTGATTACAAGGAGGAGATGATGGAGCAGGTGGCTATAGGTTTTCTGATAGGGATAGGTTTTTACGGGGTTGTTCTGCAGAGGAATATGGTAAAGATGAGCTTCGGGATGGCTATTCTGGTCGCCGGCTTCTCCCTTCTCCTCCCGAACATGAATAAAAACCTTGATATATTTGGTATGGTCTGCTCGATAGGAGGGGGCGCTGTTGTGGCGATAATGCTCCTGACCTCCCTCAGGCTTTATGAGAAATACGGAAGTTTTGACATAAATAAGATAAGGAGGCTAAAGGAGTGATAGGCTTATATCTTCTCGCTCCTCTTTTGGGGGCTATAATTTCCCTTATAGGGGTGAGGTTTGGGGAGGTTATGAGTGTTCTGGTTTTCCTTTTCCTTCTTTCCCTCTCCCTATACCTCGTTCCCTCCGTTATGGGTGGGGAGATTTTTGTGCTTGATTTTGGACCTCGTGGCATATTTGGCATTCATCTCTCCCTTGACATGCTTTCCCTTATGATGCTTCTCGTCATAAGTCTTATATGTCTTATGGCTTCAATTTTCTCCGTAAAGTATATGGAGGGATATGGGGGGAGGGTTAGGTATTATGTTCTTCTTCTCCTCATGGCTCTTGGTATGAACTTAGCCTCTTTAAGTTCTGACCTTTTAAACCTTTACATAGGCATAGAGGTGGCTTCCCTATCCGCTTATGCCCTTATAGCCTTTGGTCTTTCGGAGGAGGAGCTTGAGGCTTCCTTCAAGTATCAGGTGATGGGTGCTATAGGGAGTTTATTCATTCTAACCGGTATGGGTCTTATTTATCTT
>CAZTWH010000093.1:0-4112 GCA_964617575.1 uncultured Dehalococcoidia bacterium | reverse complement strand
GCTGGGGCGTTTCACTTCCGTGTTCGGAATGGGAACGGGTGGTTCCACCCCGCTCAAGCCACCGGGCAATTTTTATTTTAGAGAAGGGAAAGGATAAAGTCAAGACTTATCCAACATATCCCAAAAATATGCCGGCGGCGACAGCCGTCCCTATGACACCCGCCACATTGGGTCCCATGGCATGCATGAGGAGGAAGTTCCTCGGGTTCTCCTCCTGACCGAGCCTCTGGACAACACGGGCGGACATGGGGACCGCGGATACACCAGCGGCGCCTATCATGGGATTTATGGGCTCCTTTGAGAATTTATTCATAAGCTTTGCGAGGAGAACTCCACCCGCGGTCGATGCCGCAAACGCCGTGATACCGAGGACAAATATCCCTATCGTCTTCAATGTAAGGAATTTCTCGGCTGACATCTGCGCCCCAACCGTTATCCCGAGGATTATAGTGAGTATATCTATAAAAGCCTCGGATGCGGTCTTGGCAAGCCTCTCGGTGACGCCGGATACGAGGAGGAGGTTTCCGAACATGAACATTCCTATAAGGGGAGCGGATTTGGGAACGAGGAGGATGGCTATTATGGATATGGCAATTGGGAAGAGGATTCTCTCAAGGCGGGATACCTCCCTCAGCTGAGGCTTCATATATATCTGCCTCTCCTTCTTCGTCGTTAAAAGCTTTATTATCGGCGGCTGGATAAGCGGAACAAGAGCCATGTATGAATAAGCAGAAACAGCCGTCGCGCCGAGAATATGGGGGGCGAGTTTCTGCGTGAGATATATGGTCGTCGGACCATCCGCACCGCCTATTATCCCTATTGAGCAAGCCTCCTTCAGCGAGAAGCCGAATAATATGGCTAAAAGCATCGCGAAATAAACACCGAACTGGGCTGCCGCCCCGAGGAGAAATGTCTTCGGATTCGCTATAAGCGGTCCGAAATCCGTCATGGCACCAAGTCCCAGGAATATGAGGGGAGGTATTATCTCGCTCGCTATCCCGGCTTCGAAAAGCCTCGACAAAAGCCCCACAGGCTTGCCACCAGCATAACTCATAAGGTCGGTCAAGGGGAGATTCGCAAGAAGTATCCCGAAACCTATGGGGACAAGAAGGAAAGGCTCCCACTTCTTCGCTATCCCGAGATAGAGGAGAGCGAATGAAATAATACACATAACAATATAGCTTCCGGGGAAAGGACCTCCCGTAAAGAAATCCTTTACACCTACCTCCATCACTTCTCCTTAAAAATCTTGCCGAAAATGAAGATAAAAATACTCATTATAGCGAGAACGGCGAAAACCCCCCCGAATCCCATACCGGCTAATTTTAAACCCTCCCCTATCTCACTCATAATTTATGATCGCTATCGTCTCCCCCGTCTTTACCGTCTGACCCGGCTCAACTTTTATCTCCTCAACGGTCCCCGATACGGGTGATAAAATCGGGTTCTCCATCTTCATCGATTCTATATCGCATATAACATCCCCCTCACCAACTTTATCACCCGGCTTCACATATATCCTCAAAATCTTCCCGACTATCGGAGCCTCTATCTTTTCCTGCGGCATTTCTCCTCCTTCACAAGTTTATATTATAGTATTTCTTCCACACCTTCCAAGGGCATGTCCCCGGCTGGACGAATTTGTTCTCAAGAAGGTCGAGGGCTCTCGTTATATATTTCCTTGTCTGATGGGGCATTATTATATCGTCAACAAATCCCCTCTCCGCCGCCACATAAGGGTTCTCATACATCTCACTGAACTCTACTATCCTCTTCATCCTTACCTCTTCTGGGTTTTCAGCCTCCCTTATCTCCCTCGCGAATATCACGCTCGCAGCCGTGTCGGCACCAACTATCGTTATCCTCGCGGTCGGCCATGCGAATACAAAATCGGCACCTATGGCTTTGTCAAGCATTCCATAATGGGCTCCGGCGTATGATTTTCTGACTATTATGGAGATAAGGGGAATCGTGGCGTTCGACCATGCGAAAAGAAGCTTTGCGCCGTGCCTTAGTATCCCTCCCCATTCAGCCTCCGAGCCTATTATATACCCGGGGCAATCTACGAATGTGACTATGGGGATGTTGAAGAGGTCGCAGAATCTTATAAACCTCGCCCCTTTATCTGATGAATCTATGTCCAGCATCCCCGCTTTATAGAGCGGCTGGTTAGCCCATATGCCAACAACTCTTCCGCCTATTCTCGCAAACCCTGTTATAACATTTTTGGCATAATGTTCCATTATCTCGAAGAAGTGTCCGTTATCCACAACCGCTCTTATTATTTTCTTCATATCAAAGGGTCTGAAGGGCTCATCGGGGAGAATATCATCGAGCTCGGGAATTAATCTGTCAGCGGGGTCACCGGTATCCACCCTCGGGGGTTTCTCCCTGTTATTCGAGGGGAGGAATGATAAAAGCTCCTTCGTCTTATCAAGGGCGTCCTTATCATCCTCGGCGACTATATGGGTCTGACCCGCTTTTACGGCATGAGCCTCCCATCCGCAAAGCTTCTCGAGGGTTATCTCCTCCCCTATCTGGGTTTTGACGAAGGCGGGTCCTGCTATTCCCATAAACCCCGTCTTCTTCGTCTGGATGAGGAAATCCTGCATTATAGGGTGATAAGCCTGCCCCCCAAGACAGGGTCCCAGGAGAAGAGCTATCTGAGGTATAACCCCTGATGCGAGGGTCTGTATTCTGAAGAGCCTTCCGTATGACTCGAGAGTATCCATCCCCTCCTGAAGACGCGCCCCACCCGAATCATTCATACCCACAAAGGGAAATCCCTTCTCCATGGCAAACTGGATGGCATAGGTCTCCTTATTACCATGCTGTTCCCCAAATGTACCAGCCATGGCTGAGTAATCCTCTGAGAAGGCTACAACCCATCTCCCGTTCACCCTCCCCATGGCGGTTATAACCCCTTCAGCGGGTATCCAAGCCTTATCAAGACCGAAGGCTGTTGTCCTGTGTTTCACATGCATTCCTATCTCGATATACTCTCCATTGTCGAAGAAATACTCAAGCCTCTCACGGGCGTTGAGTTGCCCTGTCTCCTTCTTCCTCTGAAGAATCTTCGGGTCCCCCATCTGGAGAATCTTCTTCCTTCTCTCCTCAAGCTCCTTATAGAGGGCCTCCTTCGTCCAGTAAACACCACCTTTATAAATTTTCTTCTCCTCCATCATCCCCTCCTTAATCTTATAAATTTCCTCTTGCCAACCCTTATGACAGCTCCATCCCTTATTTTAGCCTCCCTTCCCTTTATGACCTCCCCATCAATCTCAACAGCTCCTCCCTCTATAAGCCTCTTAGCCTGCGATTTGGAGGGAGAAGCTCCTATTTTCACAAGAAGTTCGAACATATCCGCCACATCATCGAGGTCTATGAAAACCTCGGGGATGTCCTGAGGCACGCCCCTTCTCTGAAATACCGTCTCGAAATAATCCTGGGCATCAAGGGCTTTCTCCCTCCCCCAGAACTCCGATACTATCTCGAAGGCGAGCTCTTTCTTCAGGTTCATGGGGTTTTCTCCCTTTGAAAGCCTCTCCTTAACCTCATCCAGGGGGACATCCGTCAGGAGCTCGAAGTAGGAGATTATGAGGTGATCGGGTATTGACATTATCTTCCCGTACATATCCCTCGGGTGCTCCTCTATACCTATATAATTCCCGTAGGATTTTGACATCTTGAGTTTCCCATCCGTCCCCACAAGGAGGGGCATGAGGAATATCTGCTGAGGCTTTTTCCCCATCATCTCCTGAAGCTCCCTTCCTATAAGGCAGTTGAATTTCTGGTCTATGCCGCCGAATTCAACATCGGCGTCTATAGCAACCGAATCGTAAGCCTGAAGTATGGGGTATATGAGCTCTGTCAGGGCTATGGGCTTCCCCTCCTCCCTTCTTTTTGCGAAATCCTCCCTCGCCATAAGCCTGGCGACCGTGAACTTTGATGTTAGCTCTATTATATCCTTGAGACCGAATTTGTCATACCATTCGCTCTGCCACCTGACCTCCGTTTTCTCCGGGTCAACTATCCTGAAGAACTGCCTCATATAGGTCTCGGCATTCCTTTTAACCTCCTCCTCGGAGAGCATGGGTCTTGTCTGGGACATA
>CAZTWH010000092.1:0-4129 GCA_964617575.1 uncultured Dehalococcoidia bacterium | reverse complement strand
CTGCCTTCTTTACCACTTCCAGCTCTTCCCGGTTCATCTTCCACCTCCATGTCTTTATAATCTTCTCCAGCCGTTCCTCCACCTCCCGGCTGAAGGCGAGCCTGCGTCGGGGCTTGGGGATGAAGGGAAGGGTGAATTTATCGAAATCATTGAACAATATAGCCGCGGCAAGATTCTCCCTGACGCCCTCGATCGGCTCCTGATCCTTCAAGCGCTTACCTTCTTCATCCGCCATCCACAACTCCCCCAAAACCTCCCTGTAAGGAAGCACCCCCTCCTCCACGAAATCCTTGAGAAGCCTCACCGCTTCCTCTTCAAGGATAAGCTCGTGGGCAGTGATGTTTTTCATCTTCCCTTGAGGTATGGAGATGACCACCCACCCGTCAGGAATACGACGCCGCACCTCTCCAAAAAGGTCTTCGCTTTCTCTCCGGGCGATGGTGTCTATAAGCCTTTCCAAAAAAGCAAGTAGCAAAGTATGCTGCCCGGGGGGAGCTTCCTCCCGGTTCTTAATAGGAATCCTTACATTGG
This sequence comes from uncultured Dehalococcoidia bacterium, assembly GCA_964617575.1. Classification (GTDB taxonomy): domain Bacteria; phylum Chloroflexota; class Dehalococcoidia; order SZUA-161; family CAYRBX01; genus CAZTWH01. The sequence goes on along the minus strand of CAZTWH010000092.1, from coordinate 3,598 downwards.
AATCCTTCCTTCCTGTTACCAGGAAGGACCGATACTCCTCCTTTTGGTGATAAAGAGAGATAAGATTAAGGGTCGGTAGAAAAGGAAGACAAATTATAGCTTTCTTATTCTTTGACTCTCCGATATCACAGCGATAAAGAAGGGCTGAATCCGCCCAGGCGAGGGAACCGATGAAATAGCAGCGAGGACAAACCGGGGAGTAAGCGGTTATTCCTCTTAAACCACCTTCACTCCATACGGTTCTAATGCCCGAAAGAGCTCGTGTCTTCGTAACGAAAGGGTAGACGGAAAGAGTAAGCTCTTTAACCGTGCCCTGAATAACCGTTCCGCATAGACTACACGAGATCCCCTCCCCATGCTTTCGGGAGGAAGGCGAGAAAACCTCCCGCAAGAACTCGCCTATTTTCCCAAACTGATATAAAGGAGGCCACTGCTTCGGTGGCTGCTGATTGAATCCGACAAATGGTTTTATTCGTGAGCGTTTTTCGCCGGAGCGCTCTGAGTGGTAATAAAGGTGTTGTTGGATATGCTTCTCGAGGAGGCTTTCCAAAATACTTAGGAAACGCTCCCTATCCTGAATCCGGAGCACCAAACGATCAGGATCAAGGTAGGCTTTCACCACCTCTGGGAATTGCCTTTCTATTTCCTTAACAAGGGTGTAAAACAGCTCAAGCCCATTATCCATCCAGGGGTCGTGATAAGCTTGAAATTCTACGGATATTCCCATCCCCTCTTATCCTCAACCCCTAAGCCATCAAAAGCGTCCCCGGTGGGACTCGAACCCACAGCCCGCTGCTTAGAAGGCAGCTGCTCTTCCTGGTTGAGCTACGGGGACCTGTTTTATTTTATCGGGCTTTACACAAAAAGTCAACCACAGTGTATAATTTATGAAAAGGGAGTTGGAAAAGATTCTGCTCAAGCTCTTAGGGGAAGCTCTGATAAGCGGAGGGGGAGAGCATGGATTGGAAGGAGAGGTATAAGGATAAAATAATAACGCCTGAGGAGGCGGCGAAGCTGATAAAGCCCGGTGATAAGGTTGTTTTCCCCCTCGGGAGGGAGGCTTTTGCTATAGGTCTTGCGATATCGGCGAGGAGGGAGGAGCTTAGGGGGATAAAGATACTCGACCCGGCACCGAGTTATGATTTCGGGTGGTACGATGAGGGCGCGGAGGAGTATTTTGAAATGACATGCCTTATGCCAACGGATGTATCTCAGGACGCCATTGATAAGAAAAGGTGTGATTTTCTAATCCCTGCCCTCATCCCTGACCCGATGACGCTTGAGGATGAGCCTGATATAGTGATAGTCGAGATATCGACTCCTGATGAGAAGGGTTTCTGCAGCTTCGGAGCCTCTTTATGGGATAAAAAGAGGAGGATTGAGCAGGCGAAGAAACTGGGAAAACCTGTCGTCGCGGAGGTGAATCCCAACCTAATAAGAACATACGGGGACAACTTTATCCATATATCCGAGATAGATTATCTTGTTGAGCATATCCCATCGGGAGGTGCTCCCGGGATGGGGAGCCTTGCCGGGAGGAAGAAGAGGGAACCCGAGCCTTTTATTAAAGACATAGCCCAGTATGTCGGCTCGCTTATAAAAGATGGGGATACGATTCAGATAGGAATAGGGAGGGTGAATGAGCATCTTGTGAGGCTCGGAATGCTTGATGGGAAGAAGGATATAGGTTATCATTCAGAGGCGACTCCCCCCGGGATTATAAGCCTTGTGAGGGAGGGGGTTATAAACGGGAGGAGGAAGACGATAAATCCGGGCAAGGTTGTTGTAACAGCCCTCGGCGGCTCGACAAAGGAAGAGATGGATTGGGCGAATGAAAATCCCCTCTTCTGGGTTGTCGATGTTAGATATCTTGAGGATATAAGGGTTATAGCAGCCCATGATAATTTTGTTGCGATAAATCAGGCTCTTCTTATAGATTTATCGGGGCAGATAAGCGCCGAGAGCATAGGAGGGAGGATTATAGCGCCCGCCGGCGGTCAGATACCTTTTGTCTTCGGGGCTCTTTTATCAAACGGAGGGAGGTCCATTCATGTTATACCATCTACAGCTCAGGGGGGAAAGGTATCAAGGATAGTCCCGAGACTCCCCGAGGGAACCGTCGTTACAATTCAGAGGAACTGCGCGGATATAGTCGTCACCGAGTACGGAATAGCTCGTCTTAAGGGCAAAACTTTAAGACAAAGGGCTGAGGAGCTTATAAATGTAGCCCATCCGGATTTCAGACCCTGGCTCAGAGAGGAAGCAAAGAAAATGCTATATCCGTAAAGGAGGTGGATTATGGAGAAGTGGGAGAGCAAGTGGGAAGAGAGCTGGATACTCTACGAGAAGGACCCGGAGAGGAAGGTTTTGACCCTAACCTTGAACAGACCCGAGGTTCTCAACGCGATGACCCTTGCCATGTATGACAGGATGAATGAGATGATGAGGGGCGTTGATGAGGATGAGGAGGTGAAGGTAGTTCTCATAAAAGGAAACGGGAGGGCTTTCTGCGCGGGCTTCGATGTCGGGGAGCTCGGATATATCCACGGTCAGCATGAGCCGAGGAGACCTTCACAGAGGAGAAGGCTTTCCGTGGATGGAAATCATTTCTGGGGACATCAGGGGCTTTACAACACTATTTTCAGGTGCAAGAAGGCGACGGTGGCGCAGGTTCATGGATACTGCTACGGCGCGGGGCTTGAGATAGCCGCTGCATGTGATATAACGATAGCGGCGGAGGATACCCTTTTCACCCACCCCGGATACAGATACATAGGACCCACGGGGTGGATAGCATACTTTATAGAACTCATGGGCGTTAAGAAGACGAAGGAGATGATGCTCACGGGCATACCCCTTGATGCCAATGAGGCTTGGAGGGTGGGGCTTGTCAACAAAGTCGTCCCTCAGGATAAGCTTGATGAGGAGACGCAGAAGATGATAGACGCAATACTCAAGATGCCCTTCGACGGGATAGTTATGGGGAAGGTCCACTTTGAGGCGGCCTTGGACGCCCTCGGGGTTGGGACGGGCAATACGATAGCCTATATACTCCACTCCCTCCAGACGAATATAAGATATGAGCCCGATGAATTCAATCTATTCAGGGAGAGGAGGGATAAGGGGGTCAAGGGCGCTATAAGGAAGAGGATGGAGCATTACAGGGAATAACTATTCCCGTGTTATTTAGGCTATCTTCTTTATCCCGAGCCTCCTAACAACATCCGCAATTCCGATTTTCTGAGCAAGCGCGGCATCAGCAATATGGTGTCTTCTTCATTCCAAAACCCCCTCCTCCTCAAGCTCCCGAACCTCCTCATCACTATAACCCAGAAGCTCCTTGAGGACATAATAGTTATGTTCTCCGAGGAGGGGTCCGGGCGTCTCGACCATGGGAGGCGTTGAGGAGAATCTCCACGGAGCGAAGAAACATTCGAACTCCCTTATCTTCTTCGGCTTCACCTTTATTATATGTCCCCTCTCCCTTAAATGTGGGTCCTCAAAAAGGTCTCTGTTGCTCATCGAAGGGAAGGCTGCTATGCCCCTCTCCTGAAGCATCCTCGTTAGCTCAAATGCGTCATGATTTATGGTCCAGGCT
>CAZTWH010000091.1:0-4217 GCA_964617575.1 uncultured Dehalococcoidia bacterium | reverse complement strand
AAGCCCGAAGTTGAGGAGGCTCTTAAGGAGGCGATAGCGGAATTTAAGAGGATATTCTGATGGCTTTAAGTTTAAGGATAATAAGGAGAAGGATAAGGAGTATAAGGAGCACCGCGAAGGTGACGCGTGCTATGGAGATGATCTCCACATCGAAGATGAGGAGGGCGCAGGTCCAGGCTCTATCATCAAGACCTTACGCCGAGAAGATAGGGGAGCTTATAGGTCATCTCGGCGCCCAGTTTGAGAAAATACCCCATCCCTTCTTTGAGGATGTGCCCGGGGATATATTGCTCGTTCATTTCACACCCGACAGGGGGCTCTGCGGGGGTCTTCCATCAAACTTAAACAGGTCTGCCGCGAATTTCATCCTCTCTCAGGAGAGGAAGGTGAGGGTTGTATGTGTCGGGAGGAAGGGGAGGGATTTTATGAGGAGGACGGGTCAGTATATAGAGGCTGAATTTTTGAGGATAACGGATAGACCGACCCCTGCCACAATCCTCCCCATCGCTAAAATCATAAACGAGCTCTACGGAAACGGGGTAGGCAGGGTGTATTTATCCTACGCCAGGTTCATATCCCCCATTGTTCAAAGACCTGTTGTTGAGCTGCTTATCCCGGTTGAGCCCCCGTCTGAGGTCAGAATTGTCCCGATGTATATCTACGAGCCGAGGATGAAACTCCTCCTCTCCGAGCTTCTGGGGAGGTATCTTGAGTTCAAGCTCTATAGCGCCCTTCTCGAATCAAAGGCATCCGAGCACTCGGCGAGGATGGTGGCTATGAGGAATGCTACCCAGAATGCTGAGGAAATGATAAAGGATCTCACCCTTCTCGCCAACAAGGCAAGGCAGGAGGTTATAACCAAGGAGCTCCTCGACATAATCGGGGGAGCATGGGCATTTGAAGGGAGGTGAAGATATGGCTAAAGGGAAGGTTGTTCAGGTTATAGGGACGGTTGTTGATATAGAATTCCCCCCTGATGAGCTCCCCGAGATATACAATGCTATTGAAGTTGAGATGGAGGGAAGAAAGCTCATCCTTGAAGTTCAGCAGCATATAGGGAACAACTGGGCGAGATGCCTTGCCCTTGGTCCAACGGATGGTCTTATGAGGGGCGTTGAAGCTGTTGACACGGGCGCTCCAATAAAGGTTCCTGTCGGAAGGGGGACCCTCGGAAGACTTTTCAATGTATTCGGCGAGCCGATAGATGAGCTCGGCGAGGTCGATGCCGATGACCGCTGGCCCATTCACAGACCTCCCCCTCCCCTCGAGGAGCAGGAGACGAAAACCGAGATGCTCGAGACGGGTCTCAAGGTTATAGACCTTATATGTCCCTTCGCAAAGGGTGGTAAGGTTGGAGCTTTCGGAGGCGCCGGTGTCGGGAAGACGGTTATAATAATGGAGCTTATTCACAACATAGCGACAAGGCATGGGGGTTTCTCCGTATTCGCCGGTGTTGGTGAGAGGTCGAGGGAGGGGAATGACCTCTGGCTTGAGATGAAGAAATCTGGGGTTTTAAAGAGCGCTGTTCTTGTATTCGGTCAGATGAATGAGCCTCCCGGCGTTAGGGTTAGGGTCGCCTTCACGGGACTCACGATGGCGGAATACTTCAGGGATGTTGAGGGACAGGATGTCCTCCTTTTCATAGACAATATATACAGATATGTTCTCGCAGGTATGGAGGTCTCTGCCCTTCTCGGGAGGATGCCCTCAGCGGTCGGATACCAGCCGACCCTTTCATCCGAGATGGGAGCCCTTCAGGAGAGGATAACCTCCACGAAGAAAGGCTCCATAACATCCTTCCAGGCTATATATGTCCCCGCGGATGACTACACGGACCCAGGTATAGTCGCAACTTTCGGACATCTCGATGCGGTCGTTGCTCTTGAGAGGTCCATAGCCGAGATGGGTCTTTACCCCGCCGTTGACCCCCTTGCGTCAACATCGAGGATTTTAACGCCCGAGGTTGTTGGTCAGGAGCACTATGAGGTTGCGAGGGGTGTTCAGAGGGTTCTTCAGAGGTATAAGGAGCTTCAGGACATAATAGCGATCCTCGGGATAGAGGAGCTATCCGAGGAGGACAAGCTTGTTGTCGCGAGGGCGAGGAGAATACAGAGGTTCCTGTCCCAGCCCATGTTCGTGGCGGAGCCCTTCACAGGAAGACCGGGTAGGTATGTCCCCATAGAGGAGACGATAAGAGGATTTAAGGAGATTCTCGAGGGCAGGTGGGACCATCTCCCCGAACAGGCTTTCTACATGGTCGGAACGATAGACGAGGCTGTCGAACAGGCGAAGAGGATGGGGGTAAGCGTATGAAGCTCGAGATAATATCAATGGAGAGGGTTCTCCTGAGGGATGATGTGGATATGGTTGTGGCACCCGCATGGGATGGGGAGGTTGGTATACTCCCGAACCATGCCCCCATGATAACAATGCTCCAGCCGGGAGAGGTAAGGATAAGAAAGGGGGGCGAGGAGCAATATATATTCGTGAGCGGTGGGTTTCTGGAGGTGAGGGACAACAGAGTTGTCATCCTCTCCGATATAGCCGAGAGGGCTGAGGAGATAGATATAGAGGAGGCGAGGAGGAGGGCTGAGGAGGCAAGGAAGGAGATGCCAAAGGACCTCGCCAAAGCCGAGGCTGCCCTGAGAAGAGAACTTATGAGGATGAAGGTCGCTGAGAAAAGGAAACGCAGGACAGGTTAAATTCAGAAGCTACTTGACTTGAATTTTCTATCATTTTAATTTTAATTTGGTGAAAGGAATACTGTACAACCCGAGGCTCGAGGATGCCCGCTCCCTCTCAAAAGCCCTGATGAGGAGGCTCGAGGAGGAGGGTTATAAGACATGGCTCTCATCCATAGATGAGAATTTTAAAAAGAAGGCTCTTGACTCGGAAGTCCTTATAACCCTCGGAGGAGATGGAACCATCCTCAGAGTCTTCAGGGAGTGCTTCCCCGATGTAATCCCCATACTCGGGGTCAACTTGGGAAGGCTCGGGTTTATAGCGGAGGTCGACTGGGAGGACGCCCTGAATACCGTCCCCTCTATCCTCAAAAACGGCTTCGTCGAGGAGAGAACAATCCTCGAAGCTTTTATGGGCGGTAAACCCATAGGTCCCGCCCTCAACGATGTCGTCCTCTCAAGAAGGAATTCCAAACTTCTTAACATAAAAATTTATTTTGAGGGGGAGGAGCTTATATCCTATGTTGCGGATGGTGTTATAATATCGACGCCTACCGGGAGCACGGGCTATTCCCTTGCGTGCTCGGGTCCTATTGTTCACCCCTCTCTTGAGGTTATGCTTGTAGTTCCCATTTCCCCTCATCTTTCGCCCCCTTACACATTTGTTCTTCCGAATTCTGTTCTTTCCGTTGAGGCTACTGGTGCTGTTTTAAGCCTTGATGGAAGGGCTGAAACCGATGTGGTGAATCGTGTTGATATCAGGATAAGCGATAAGAGGGCTAAATTTTTGAGAGGGAGGAAGCCCATAAGGAGGGTAAGGGAGAAACTTCTCAAGGGGAGAGATGGTTGAGAGGGCGAGGATAAAGGACGCTCCTTACCTTCACGAGCTCATAAACCATTTCGCAAGGAAGGGAGATATGCTCCCGCGCCCTTTGAGCGAGATATATGAGAATATAAGGGATTTCTTCGTTGTCCGCGATGGCGAGAAGGTTGTCGGGACTGTTGCACTTCACATAGTATGGGGCGACCTTGCTGAGATAAAATCCCTATCCGTATGGGAGGAATACCAGGGCAGGGGGATAGGGGGGGAGCTTGTAAGGGCGTGTCTTGATGAGGCTCGTGAGCTTGGGATACCGAAGGTTTTCTGTCTCACGAACAAGCCGAAATTCTTCGAAAAATTCGGGTTTAAGGAAGTTGATGTTATGGAACTTCCGAGGAAGATATGGGGAGAATGTCAGAGATGCCCCAAATTCCCCCACTGTGATGAAGTGGCTATGACGATAGATATTTAGATGGAGAGGGAGAAAGGTTCGGAGATCGTATACAAGGGCAGGGTTTTTAATATAAGGAGGTGGAGGATAGAGCTCCCTTCCGGGAGGGAGACCGCCAGGGATGTTATAGAGCATCCGGGGAGCGTTGTCGTTTTGCCTCTTGAGGGTGATGAAGTTATACTTGTTGAGCAGTACAGGAGGGCTGTTAGCAAGGTTCTCCTCGAGCTTCCCGCCGGGACCCTAGAGGATGAGGATGTTATGGAAT
>CAZTWH010000090.1:0-4233 GCA_964617575.1 uncultured Dehalococcoidia bacterium | reverse complement strand
ATATAAATCACAAGGGTGATGTTGAGCCCTGCATATTTGTCCACTTCGCGACGGACAATATAAAGGAGAAATCCCTTGCCGAAGCCCTGAACTCTCCCTTCTTCAGGGGCCTCAGGAAGATGCAGCCCTTCTCATACAACACTTTAAGACCCTGTCCTGTTATAGACCATCCGAAGATAATGAGGACTGTTATAAAACTTTATGGAGCCTATCCGACTCATGAGGGGGCTGAGAGCCTTCTTGACGGGGAGATAGCGAGGGGGCTTGATGAATATGCTGAGAAGGTGAGGGAGATATTTGACCCCATATGGGAGGAGGAATATGAGCACTGGGCGGGGAAGTGGCAGGAGAAGGCTGACTTCCCTCCCGGAAGGATAGAGACGAAGAGGAAGGGTTATTATTTGAAGAGGAAGAAAGCCCGGATAGGGGGGTAGATGAGGGTAGGGATACCGAGGGCTCTCCTCTTCTTTCAGTACTACCCCATGTGGAAGGTTTTTTTTGAGGAGCTCGGTGCAGAGGTTGTAACGACGGGCAGGACGAATAAGAAAATCGTTGATGAGGGTGTTAGGAGAACCGTAAACGATACTTGTTTCCCCATAAAGGTGCTCACGGGTCATGTTGTCGAGCTATCCGGCGTGTGCGATGCCCTCTTCCTTCCGAGCATAAGGAGCCTCAGGGAGGGCTCTTATAACTGCTCAAAATTTCTGGGTCTCCCGGATATAACAAGAGCCCTCGTCCCGGAGGCTCCCGAGATAATAGAGGCTGATATCGAGATACCTAAAGGGAAAAGGGACCTCTATATAGAGATACTGAAGGTCGGGAGGAGGTTCACGGCGAATCCCATAAGGATAAAGAGGGCTTCGGAGAGGGCGTGGAAGGCTTATAAGGAGTATAGAAAGCTTATGAGGGAGGAGAGGCTCACTCCCCCGGAAGCTATGGATAAGCTTTATGGAAAGGATGCCCATGGCTGGAAAAGGGGAAGGATAAATATAGGGATAGTAGGTCATCCGTATGTGCTCTACGATGAATTCATAAATCACAATATTTTGAAGAAGCTAAGGGATATGGATGTGTCCTTCCTGACGCCCGAGATGATTCCGGAGGAGGAGGCTTGTAGCGAGGTGATGAGGCTTGTGGGGAGATTTTACTGGACCTATGAGGATGAGGTGACGGGCGCGGGCGGATATTTTATAAAGAGCGGAGATATAGACGGGGTCATATGCCTTGTCCCCTTTGGCTGCGGACCCGATTCCCTCATGACCAGTCTTCTCAAAACGGAGGCTAAAAGGGTTAAAAAACCCTTCATGATATTGAGCTTCGATGAGCATACCGCGGAAGCCGGTATTATAACGAGGCTCGAAGCCTTCATAGATATGATACTTAGGAGGGGAGGATGAGGCTCACCTTCCCGCATATGGGAAACCTCTGGATAATCCTCGAAACCCTTTTCAGGGATTTCACAACGGAACTCGTTATACCTCCACCGAACTCGAGGAGGACTTTAAGCCTCGGGGTCAAGTATTCACCCGAATGGGTATGCCTCCCCTTTAAAATGACCCTCGGAAATATGATAGAGGCTCTCGATATGGGCGCCGACACCATAGTGATGCCCGCGGGAAGGGGGCTCTGTAGGTTCGGATACTACGCAAAACTTCAGGAAAAAATTCTCAAGGATATGGGATATAAATTCCAGATGGTAACAACAGACCTCTTCGGTAAGAAGATATGGGGTGTTGCCCAGCTTCTGAGATTTATATCCGGCGGGGCGCCGATGGGGAAAATAATAGGCGCCCTTAAATTCGCCCTCGGCGCGAAGATGAGCGCCATGGATGAGCTCGAAAGACTTTTACATAAAGTGAGGGCGAGGGAGAAAAGGAAAGGAGATGGGACGAGGATTTTCAGGGAAGCCTTAATGGCTATAAGGGAGGCTGATACATACGAGGAACTCGAAAGAAAGAAAAGGGAGTATAAGGAAAAACTTCTATCCGTACCGATGGGTGATGAGGAACCTCTTATAATAGGAGTTGTGGGTGAGTTCTATGTTGTCCTCGAACCATTCGTCAACATGGATGTGGAGGCTGAGCTCGGCAAACTCGGCGTCGAGGTTAGAAGGTCTCTCTTTTTATCAGAATGGACAAAGTTCAGCCTCCTCTTAAACGCGATAGGTATGAGCGAGAAGGAAAAGCTCCATAAGGCGGCAAAGCCATACCTTAAAAGGGATGTGGGCGGGGATGGGTGGGAAACAGTCGGGGAAAAAGTCCTGCATAAGGGCGAATACGATGGTCTCGTCCATCTCTTGCCATTTACATGTATGCCGGAAATAGTGGCACTTAACATAATGCCATCGATAAAAAACGACATGCCTGTTCTCTCCATAATATGTGATGAACAGATGGGGAGAGCTGGGATGGTAACGAGGCTTGAAGCTTTTGTTGACCTTATAAAGATGAAGAGGGGCAGGAGAGATGGAGGTATACATAGGGATAGACATAGGTTCTGTCACGACGAAACTTGTAGCTATAGATAAAAATTGTGAGATAGTGGCTTACAACTACCTGAGGACGGAGGGCAAGCCCGTATCCAAAACCCAGGAGGCTCTTCGGGATCTTAGGGAGAAGCTTCCCTCCTGCGAGGTGAGGGGTGTTGGGACGACGGGGAGCGGTAGATACCTTGGGGGGGTTATAGTGGGGGCGGATGTTATAAAGAACGAGATAACATCCCATGCGGTAGCTGCCCTTCATTTTGTTCCGGATGTCCAGACGGTTATAGAAATAGGGGGGCAGGACAGCAAGATAATAATATTGAGGGATGGGGTGGTTGTTGACTTCGCTATGAACACGGTCTGTGCGGCGGGGACTGGGAGCTTTCTTGATCATCAGGCTTTAAGGCTCAATATAAAGATAGAGGATTTCGGGAAGATAGCTTTGAGGAGCAGAAATCCTGTCAGGATAGCGGGGAGGTGCACGGTATTTGCCGAATCCGACATGATTCACAAACAGCAGATGGGTCATCCCATAGAGGACATACTTTATGGTTTATGTCAGGCTCTCGTGAGGAATTATCTCAACAATGTTGGTCTCGGCAAGGAAATACTTCCCCCGATAGTATTTCAGGGTGGTGTTGCTTTCAATGAGGGGATGGTAAAGGCTTTTGAGGAGGCTTTATCATGTGAGATAATAGTTCCTCCTCATCATGAGCTAATGGGAGCCATAGGGGTTGCGATTCTTGCCAAGGAGGAGATGGAGAGAAGCGGCAGGAAGACATCCTTTAAGGGATTTGATGTAGCCTTTTCCGATTACAGGACATCATCCTTCATATGCGATGCCTGTCCGAATCAGTGTGAGATAGCTCAGATATTTTTGAACGGGAAGCTCATAGCTCGGTGGGGAGGGAGATGTGATAGATGGGAGAGGGTTGAGGATAGGGCTTGATGGGATGGGAGGAGATTTCGCCCCGGATGAGGTAGTTAGGGGGGGACTGGACGCCCTCCGGGAGGGGGATTTTGAGCTCTACATATTCGGCAAGGGGCTTTATGATTTGAAAGGCGTTAATGTTGTTGAGACCCCGGAGGTTATAGGGATGGATGAACAGCCTGTTAAGGCTTTCAAGATGAAGAGGAATTCATCTATAGTGAGGGGTCTTGAATATTTGAGGGATGGCAGGATAGACGCTTTCGTTTCCGCCGGGAACACGGGTGCCATCCTTGTTGCATCCCTTTTTGTTCTTGGCAAGTTTGAATGGCTTGAGAGACCCGCCCTCACGGTGACGGTATCCACAAAAAATGGTCCTGTTGTTTTCCTCGATGCTGGTGCCAATATGGACTGCAGGGCTAAATTTCTTCTCGACTTCGCAAAGCTCGGCGCATTTTATATTGAGAGGATATATGGCAAGGAAAACCCGAGGGTAGCCCTTCTATCCACCGGCGAGGAGGAGGGGAAGGGGAACAAACTTGTGAGGGAGGCATATGAGCTTTTAAAGAGGAGCGGACTTAACTTCATAGGCAATATAGAGAGCAGGGATATAATGAAGGGTATGGCGGATGTTGTCGTCACGGACGGATTCACGGGGAATGTGGTTATAAAGCTCACAGAAGGTCTTGGGGAGGCTTTTATAAACCTCGCCCTCGGCATGGACAGGGGACTTTATAGAAAACTCGTATCACCTTTCACAAAGCCCGTTTTTATAAAAGCTTATGAAAGCCTTATGGATTACAGCGGATACGGTGTTGCCCCC
>CAZTWH010000089.1:0-4382 GCA_964617575.1 uncultured Dehalococcoidia bacterium | reverse complement strand
CCGTCTCAAATCTTCCCCTTCCGCCCATCCTCGATGAGCAGACCCTTATCCTCGGAGGGGAGATAGAGGTCGTGAAATATTCTCCCCCGGGGAGCGAGGAGCTTGCGAGGGATGTCGCATCAGCTATAAGGGAGAAAAACGGTGTTATCCTTCAAAACCACGGTGCTGTAGCCGTGGGGAGGGGGATGAGGGAGGCTATTATAGCGGCAGAGCTCCTCGAGAGGGCGTCAAAAATATATGTCCTCTCAAAACTTCTGGGCAGGGTGTCAACAATCCCGGAGGATGTTCTCTCATTTGAGAGGGAGATATTCAGGATGAGAAAGGAGGAGGCATGATGATACCCTCGTTCCTTCTCAAGAGGCTCTATGTCAAGGGAAGTCTAAGGAATACGGAAAACGGCTTCTCCTTCGAGATAAAAAACGACTTGGGCTCGGGTTATGCGAAGGAGCTTCTCCCCTTAAATGTCGATGGAAGGGAAGTGCCCAAGGAATGCTCCTTCTTCGAGGTGGAGGGAAGAAGGTTTCCGTTCACATCGGTATCACCGGAATCCCCCTTCTCCCTCGTTAAGGGTAAGACATCAAGGATATATGTCGAGGGCATGAGGCTTCCAAAAGGCGTCCACAGGATAAATATGGGCTTTGTGGTGGGGGGGATAGGTAAACTCAGCTTCGATATAGTGGATGAGATAAAGGAGGAGTGAATTGCCCTTCTGGGGAAAGGCTCTCATCATCGACCTCTCGGGAAATAGGGTGCAGGTTGAGGATATACCCTCTCATGTTTTCAGGAAATATCTCGGGGGTGTGGGTCTCGGGGCATGGTTCATATATAATTACGGGAAAAGGAAGATTCATCCCCTCTCCGATGAAGCCCTCATAGGCTTCGTCCCCGGGCTTTTATGCGGGACGGGCATCCCCTTCTCATCAAGATGGTTCGCTGTCGCAAAATCCCCTCTCACAGGGATGTGGGGGGAATCGAGCTGTGGAGGATATTTCGGCTCCTCCCTCAAGAGAGCGGGATTTGACGCCCTCTTTATAAAGGGGAAAGCCGAAAAGCCGGTTTATATCCTCATAGATAAAGATGTGGAGATAAAGGACGCCTCCTCCCTCTGGGGCAGGGACGCTGTGGAAACAGAGGGGATTTTGAAGGATAAACACCCCGGCTTCGATGTCATAGCCATAGGGATAAGCGGTGAGAAGAAGCTCCCCATATCATCGATAGTTCACGATGGGGGGAGGGCTTTAGGAAGATGCGGTCTCGGAGCCGTAATGGGCTCGAAAAACCTTAAAGCCATAGCGGTTAAGGGGAAGAAGGAATTAAAACTCCATGATCCGGATAAAGCCATGGCTTTATCTCTCAAAATAAAGAAACTTTTCCCCGAGAAAAGTTTTCTTGAGAAATTCTTAGCCCTCATATTCCCCCTGCTTATAAAAATAGGAGCCCTTTTCGGGAAAAGGGGGGCTAAAATCCAGTCCATCCTGCCACCCATTTTTTACAGAAGGCTTTTCAAATTCTACGGAACATCCCTCGGTCTTTATTACCTTTACAAAATGAAAGACGCCCCGACGAAGAACTGGACATGGGATAAATTCCCCGCTCATAAGATAAGCGACAGGGCTCTTCTCAAATACAGGGTGGGGAGGAAAGGTTGCTACGGCTGTCCTGTTAAATGCATGGCTCTGTCCTATCTCGACGGGGAGAAGAAGGAGCCAACATATGAGGCTTTGGCATCCCTGGGGACCAACATCTTAAACCATGACCTTGAGAGGATAATAAGGGCTTATGATGTGTGCAATAGATACGGGATCGATGTGATAGAGGTCGGAAATCTCATAGGCATGCTCATGGAAGGGGAGAAATTGAAATGGGGGGAGCTCGATCCGGAGCTTATGAGGAAAATAGGGGAGGGGGAAGGTATAGGCGAGGTTCTGTCGAAAGGCGTTAGGGAGGCATCCCGCGCCCTTGGCATAGAAGGGATTGAGATAAAGGGGCAATCTCCGGGCATGCACAGCCCCTATTTCACGGAGACGGTAACCATATCTTATCTCCTCAGCCCTGCCCCATCAAGACACACATCGGGCAACCTCATATTCGAAAACCTCGGTGCAAAGCTTCCTCTCAAATGGAAGGGCGATAAAATATTCCTCTGGAATTACTACTTCAGTCTCCTTAACTCCCTCGGGATATGCCTTTTCACGATAAACTTAAAGCTCAATTTTATAAAAGAAGCATTAAATGTGCTCGAGGGCTGGGATGTGGGGGATGAGGAGCTCCTCCAGATAGGAAAGGAGATAGAGAGAATACGGCATCTTATAAACATAGAGGAGGGTATCGACCCGCTAAACTATAACATCCCGAAAAGACTTAAAAGAGGAGAGCCTTCGGAATTTATAAAGAGATATCTTGAAAATCTCGGGATTTACTTATAATCTTTTTGAAGCAAGGGGGTGATATGGATTACAAACTCTCGATCATAGGGAGTGGAACAGTAGGAGGAGCTATAGGAAAGGTCTTCTCAAGAGCCGGATACGAAGTCGTATTTTACGACAAAAGCGAGAAGAGGAGAGGGGAGCTCTCATCCCAGGGATACCGGGTCGTGTCCTCACCCGAGGAAGCGGTTTTAAGCTCCCAGATATCGTTCATATGCGTCCCCACACCCACCATAAACGGGAGGATAGAGACATCATATATGGAGGAAGCCCTCGAGAGGGTTATCAGCGGGACAAAGCAAAAGGAAGAGTATCATGTGATATCCATAAAGAGCACAATCCTGCCATGGATAATTGAGGAGATAATGGAAAGACTTGAAGCCGAAGCTCCGAAGAGGAACTACGGAATATGCATAAACCCGGAATTTTTAAGAAGCGAAACACCCGAGGAGGACTTTCTTAACATGCCCTTCATAATAATAGGGGGGATGGATGAGAAAGCCTCCCATATACTATCCTCCTTCTATTCAAATTTCAGAGAGAGGGTGAGGAGGGATTTCGAGATATTAAATCTCGACACGTGGACGGCATCCCTTATAAAATACGCCTCAAACCTCCTCCTCGCTACGAAAATCTCCTTCTTTAACGAATTTCAGGAGATATGTAAAAAGCTCGATGTGGACACCGGAATAATCGTAAAATACTGCCTCTCGGATAAATTCCCCACCCATGTCTGGTATAGGAGGGATTTCCTGAGAGAGGGCTTCAGGGACGAGTGCCTTCCCAAGGACCTCGAAGCCTTCCTCGGCTTCTCCCGAACCTTCTTCCCCGAGCTAAGCCTCGGTATTCTCGAGAACACGAGGAGGGTTAATCTGAGGAAGATATCCGAGGGGGAGATAGTTTGACTTGGGAAGAATAATCCTCCTCCTTTCCCTGATCCTTTTAATAGGGGGAGGGATGGTTTTCATGCCATCCCTCAATCTGGGGGGCGGGGCGGAAACCCGTGAGACCATAATACCGGAGCCCCCGAAGGGGGAGGAGGATATCCTGAAAATAGAGGGAAAACCCCCCTACCCGTATTTAAGATGCTTCACGGCTCCCATATACGACGGGGAGAAATGGTCCGCTATAAAAAGCTTCAAAAAATCTCCCTCCCGCATCTCGGGATATGAGGCGAGGGAGAAGTTCGAGCTCAAAATATCTCCCCTGTCTGAGATAAAAGGTTTCCTCCCCGTCCCTCCGAATACGAAAAAGCTCGAGGGAGCAAAGGCTCTCCTTAATATGGACGATTCCTTTTATACCGAGAGGATAAAAAAGCCCTATATAGCAGAGGGCTTCGTGTATAAATTCCCGGAGGAGATCCTGAAAAAGGCAGAAACCATAAAAGATGAGCTTTATCTCCGGGTCCCCGAGAATATAGACCCGAGGCTTAAGGAGATAGCGATAAGCATAACCAGGGATAAAAAAAGCCCTTACGAGAAGGCTAAAGCTATAGAGGAATGGCTCCGTGAAAATTTCAAATACGACGAGAACTTCGTTATCCCGAAGGGGAAGGAGCCCGTTAGCTGGTTCATCCTCGAGGGGAAAAGGGGAACATGTTTTCTCTTCAACTCATCCTTCGTAATCCTCTCAAGGCTCTCCGGAATACCTTCAAGGCTCGTCTTCGGATACAGGGTGAGCACGGATAAGGAGGAGCAGATCGTATCATCAAGAATGGCTCATGTGTGGGCTGAGGTGGGGTTCAAGGATATAGGATGGGTCCCCTTCGACGCAACCCCGCCCGCGGAAGGTAAGAGCTTCCCCTTCTGGATAATAGGAGCTATCCTCGGTCCCCTCCTCCTATCAATCCCATTCATGTTCAGAAAAAAGCCCGTTTTCAAAGGAAAACCAAAGGAGAAAAAATTAAAGGAAGGAACAAATATACTTTTCTCTCTCGAAATATACTGGCTTCCTTTT
>CAZTWH010000088.1:0-4383 GCA_964617575.1 uncultured Dehalococcoidia bacterium | reverse complement strand
TCGACGGGCTCGCCCCTGTATCCCCCAAGGATAGGGAAGCCCTTTATCTCCCTTATCATCTCACTCGCATCCCTCCTCGTGAGAGGAACTATCCTGAAGGATACATCTTTTAAGACCTCAACAAATATCCCTCCGAGACCGAACATGATAACGGGTCCGAATTGCTCATCCTTCGTCATCCCTATTATAAGCTCAACCCCCTGGGGAGCCATCTTCTGAACGGAAACACCCCATATTTCGGCGCCGGGGACCTTCTCGGCCGCGCTTCTCTTTATCTCAGAATAAGCCCTCTCAACCTCCTTTATACTCTTAAGACCAACCTTAACACCACCGACATCGCTCTTGTGAGTTATATCGGGCGATACTACCTTGAGGACAACAGGAAGCCCTATTTCCCTAGCAAGAGCCACAGCCTCCTTCTTCGTCCTCGCGAGCCTCGCCTCAAGGACGGGTATACCAGCCTCTTTGAGAACCTCCTTCGATTCTATCTCAGTTAAAACCTTCCTTCCCTCCTCCTTAGCCCTCCTCAGTATATCCATCACACTAAAAGATTAAAGGGACATATTTTCCTATGTCAAGCCTTGTAAATTTTTTGTCTATTTTGATTATAATTTTAAACAAAGGGGGGTTATGGAACTTGAGCTAAATGAAGCCCAGAGGCTTTTAAAGGAGAATGCGAGAAGCTTTATAGATAAGGAGATAGCGCCTTTGGCTTCTGAGAAAGATACCCATGATTTCCCCAAGGAGCTCGGCATAGAGCTTTTGAAAAGGCTAAACATACTGGGATATATTAGTGGTCCTTTGCCCGGGAGCGAGGGCGGGGAGGACCTTGACCTTTTATCCTGGGCTATTCTTCTCGAGGAACTTTCGAGGGGGTGGGCGGGTCTCGGACTTTCCTGCATGCTTCAGACCCTGAACACATTATTCATATCAAGAGTTGGGAGCCCTGATATAAAGAGAAGATTCATTCCCCAGCTCAAAGATGCTGACAAGATCATCTGTGTATGCTTTACGGAACCTGATCACGGTTCAAACCTCGCGGGTTTCAGGACAACGGCTATCAAGAAGGGCGGAAAATATATACTGAACGGGACAAAGATATGGATATCCGGGGGGGATATAGCCGATATAGCTATAGTTTTAGCCCTTGATGGAAGGAGGGAGGAGGGTGGGAAGCCTTTTCTTTTAATAGTTGAAAAAGAGAAATCACCCTTTGAGGCGAGGCGCCTTTCAAAGCTCGGTCTTCATGCCTGCCCGACAGCCGAAATGAATTTCGATGAATGTGAGGTTCCTGAGGAGAATGTTCTCGTTCCTGCGGAGGGGTATAAGGAGACGCTTATACAATTTCAGTTCTACAGGGCAGGTCTCGGGACGGTTTCTGTAGGAATAGCGCAGGCTTCCCTTGATGCTTCCATAAAATATGCGAGGGAGAGGATTCAGTTCGGAAGACCGATCGCCTCTTTCCAGCTCATCCAGAACATGATAGTTGAGATGCTCGCGGAGACGGAGGCTGCGAGGTTTCTCACGCTGAAAGCCTGGGGGAAGATAGATAGGGGTGAGAGGGCTGAGGTTGAGGCTGCCCTGGGGAAGGCTTTCGCCACGGAAGTCGCCGTTAAGGTGGCATCGAGGGCTATACAGATCCACGGAGCTTACGGTCTATCATCCGAATATCCCGTCGAGAGATATTTCAGGGATGCGAGGACGATGACGATACCCGATGGGACGACGGAGATAATGAAGCTTATAGTCGGAAGGAGGGTTTTGGGAATATCGGCGATAGAGTAGGGGGGGAGATGGAGAAGATAGAGGTTATGGATAAAAAGGGGAGGGAGAAGTATTTGAGGGAAAAAAATAACATCCATCGTAAAGCTCGCCTATGAGAAATCCGAGGCTTTGAGGAAAAAGATGGATGAAGCGGGCTTAAAGCCCGGGGATATAAAGGGACCCGAAGACTTGGAGAAGATGCCCATAACGAGGAAGGACGAAGTTATAACTCTTCAGAGGGAGAATCCCCCTTTCGGCGGATTTTTAGCATTTCCGGAGAAAGTGCGTCATATATTCATGTCCCCGGGTCCCATATATGAGCCCCACTGCGATGCTGAGGACTACTGGGATACGGAAAGGGCTTTTAAGTCTGCGGGTGTCCGGAAGGATGATATAGTGCTTAATACCTTCTCATACCACCTCACACCCGGCGCATGGGTTATAGAGGAAGGTCTTAAGAAAATAGGGTGCAAGATAGTCCCGGCTGGTGTCGGGAACACGGAGCTTCAGGCTCAGCTCATGGCTCACCTCAAGGTCAGCGTCTTCGTCGGAACACCGAGTTTCCTCATGACGGTAATGGAGAGGGCTAAAAGTATAGGCATAGACCCGAAGAGGGATTTTTCCTTAAGAAAAGCCCTCCTCGCAGCCGAGATGGTCCCTCCATCCGTCAAGAAGGAACTCTGGGATGAATATGGCATTGAGGTATTTGAATTCTATGGAACGGCTGAACTTGGGATGCTCGCATATGAATGCGGGGAGAAGAAAGGGATGCATGTGGAGCCGAATAAGTATGTAGAGATAGTGGACCCGGCAAGCGGAAGGAGGCTCCCCGAGGGTGAAGCCGGGGAGGTCGTCGTGACATGGTTCAACCCCTTCTATCCCCTCATAAGGTTCGGAACAGGGGACCTTTCATCAGTAACGGAGGAGCCATGTCCTTGCGGGAGAACAACCCCGAGGCTTACAAGAATAATGGGAAGGGTGGGGGATGCGGTTAAGGTCAGGGGCATGTTCCTCCATCCGAAACAGATAGATGAAGCCCTCTCATATTTCCCCCAGGTCGAGAGATATCAGGCTGTCATCGACAGGGTTGGGCACAGGGACGAGGTTCTTTACAGAATAGCCCTGAAAGAGGAGGTTGAGAATAAGGAGGAGCTTAGGGAATCCATAGCCAGGAAAATATCGGATATAACGAAATTAAAAGCCGATAAAATAGAAATTCTGCCAAAGGGATCAATACCCGAGGACGCCAGAAAGATAGAAGACAGGAGGAAATGGGACTAGCAGGGGTGTAATTTATAACCTCGCAGCATAATCCGGCATCAGGGTGATCAACATACCGAAAAGTTTTCATAGAAAGAGGGGGTTGACTTTTTTCGCTGAATCCCTATAATAAGAGCAAAACTGCAACTCAAATGGGGGGGAGATGAGGAAGGTATTCGTTTACGGGGTTATTTTCGTTCTGCTTCTCGGTCTCATATTGGGAGGTTTTTACTGCAAGAAACCTTCGCCTACGCCCACACCTGCTCCGACGCCAGCTCCGACACCGACTCCTAAGCCTACTCCGACACCTACACCGAAACCAACACCTAAGCCCACACCCAAGCCCACGCCTGTCAAGCCAATTGTATGGAGGATGCAGTCAGCCTGGCCTCCCGGGAGCCTTGCTTATGATTACCTTCTTAAGGGGCTATGTGAGAGCGTAAAGAAGGAGAGTGGTGGGAGGTTTGAGATAAAACTTTATCCTCCCAATGCCCTTGTCAAGATTTTGGAGAAGTATGATGCCGTATCCAAGGGGGCGCTTGAGATGGCATGTTCTGCCGGGCTTTACCATATTCCGAAGGTTCCGGAGGGTCTTGTTGAGTTCGGTCTTCCCTTCACCTTCACGGAGTGGCAGCAGATATATGAGCTCTTCCACGAATACAAGGATGGCATTTTTATAAAGAAGCTTCGCGAGGCATATGGGAGGACGAATACATACTACATAGAGGTGTGCCCTGTTTCATCCTATGGTTTTATGACCAAGTTCCCTGTTGAGAAGGCTGAGGATTTCAAAGGGAAGAAGATAAGGGCATTTGGTCTTTTTGCCCTTTTCGTAAAACAGCTCGGAGCATCACCCGTATCCATACCGGGTGCCGAACAATACATGGCTCTTCAGAGGGGGACCGTAGATGGGACGATATATCCTTATTACATCCTTGAGACCTACAAGCTGAGGGAGGTTGTGGACTATGGTATATTCCCGCCCTCTCTATCCTAGCCCACTATAGAGTTCTACTGCAACCTTGATAAATGGAATGCTCTTCCTCAGGATTTAAAGGAGCTTCTGCATAAACTTACCCGTGAGTGGAGTGAGAAGTATATAAAGAAGGCTGTAGAATTTGAGGCGGAGGTTCTTAAGGGTGCTGAGGAGCTTGGGGTGAAGCGTGTAACCCTTCCTGACGATGAGGTCGAGAAGATGAAGGAGGCTTCCAAGATATGCTGGGCTGTTGCTGCCAAGAAATCTCCCGGGTGTGCTGAGCTTCTCGATATAATGAAGGAATACTTGAAGGAGAAAGGACTTTTATAAGGGGGGAGAGATGAGAAAGGCTCTGATTCTCGGGATAGCGGTCTTTCTTGTGC
>CAZTWH010000087.1:0-4392 GCA_964617575.1 uncultured Dehalococcoidia bacterium | reverse complement strand
CAGCGCATAGGATAAAAAATAAAAGCCACCTCATCTCACACCTCCAGAATATCCGGTCTTATGCGGGAGAGGAAGTAAAACGAGGCTCCGACTATAACCCCCTCTATACCCATAATGGGGAGATGCCAGAGAAGAAGAATAGAGGCGACACCTTTATATTTAGCGCTCGTTAGAATAAGGGAAAGGGATGCCAGAAGGACGGCGAGGAGAACGCCGATAACACCACCGATAAATCCCACAAGAAATCTCCCCCATGACGACTCAAAAACCTTGAGCCTCCCCACCGATTTAACAAAACCATAGGATGCGAGGGCGGGAAGACCCATGTTTAAAGCATTGACACCAAGAGCGGTGAGACCACCATGACCGAGAAGAATAGCCTGAAGGAAAAGACCAACAAAAATAGCGGGGAAGGATAAAAATCCAAGCGTTATCCCCTCAAAACCGTTGAGCACAAGATGGGCGCTCGAAGGACCTATGTCTATGTGAAAAAGGGACGCGACAAAAAAGAAAGCCGTGAGAACAGAAACCTTCGGTACCTTCGAAAGCTCAAGCCTCCTTAAGGTGAAAAATAAAATAAGCCCGCTTACCCCCCACCCAACCCCTATAACAGGAGCGGATAGAACACCATCCGAGATGTGAAGAGGAGTTATGCCCGGTATCATCTAAGAGCTTCTATAAGAGCCTTTATCTTGAGCTCCATCCCCTTCAGGGCGTCCTCAAGGTCATGCATGGCATTATGAACAAGGGAGGAAGCCTCCTTCGTCTTCCCTATCTTCTGAACACTCTCATTCTCCAAAAGCATGTGGCTTATCTCATGAGGAGCCTTCTCCGGGTAAGGAAGCTCCATAAGGGATACAAATTCCTTCGTCTTGACCATGTCCCTGAAAGCCTCAACCAGAGAGGAAAGCTTCCCACAAAGAACTAAAATCTCATCCCTGTGTTTCGCAGGGTCCTCTCTGTAAGCCGTAAGCTTGTCCACAACAGCATCCATGTAGGGGAAAAGATACTCAAGACCATGGGTCGAAAGATGAACAGTCTCAGCCATCCCCCTTATCTCCTCAGATAAAGCCTCCTCAAAAACAATAACATCAGACTTAACATGTATAACCTTCTCAGCCTTCTTCAAATCCTCCATCCCAGCCTTTATCCCATCTATAGCACCCCTCGCACCCTCAACATCTACCCCCTTCCCACACCCTATGAATAACCCCAAAAGTAAAGCCAGAGCCAGAAAAACCAATACCTTCTTCATAGCTCACCTCCAGCCCTTAATTATATAAGGCTTGTCAACTGCTTGCAACTGCAAAAATTAGCATATTCTTGGGAGGAGTTCACCTGCGGGGGTATGGATGATTCTTCTTGAGCCGATTTTAGTTATCATAATTACTTTTCCTTTATTTTCTTCCGTTGCTCTTCCTATGATCTGGGAATTCTTTCCTTTCGGGTTTTTTCTCATAGCTTCCAGAATTTTTTCCGCATCTTCTTTGGGGGCTGTTGCTATTAATTTCCCCTCGTTTGCGACATAGAGGGGGTCTATACCGAGCATTTCGCATGCTCCGAGGACCTCTTCTCTTACCGGTATTTTCTCCTCGTATATTTCTATACCCACTTTTGAGCTTTTTGCTATTTCGTTGAGGGCTGTTCCGAGTCCCCCTCTTGTCGGGTCCCTCATTGAGTGGATATTTTTTGATGCTTTCAGCATATCTTTTACGAGGCTATTTAAAGGTGCCACATCGCTTTTTATATCTCCTGAGAAGCTTATTCCTTCCCTCTGGCTCATCACTGCTATTCCGTGTTCTCCTATATATCCGCTCAGGATTATTAGGTCCCCCGGTTTTGTATTTGAGCCTGAAATATTTACATCTTCGGGGATTGTTCCTATCCCTGATGTATTTATGAATATCTCGTCCGCCTCTTCTTTCCTTACGACTTTTGTATCCCCTGTTACTATCTTTACCCCTGCTTCCTCAGCCGTTTCCTTTATAGAGGTGAGGATTTTCTCGAGTTTTTCGAGCTCGAGCCCCTCCTCTATTATGAGGGAGAGGGATAGGTAGAGGGGTTCTGCTCCGAGCATTGCGAGGTCGTTTATGGTTCCTGATACCGAAAGCTTTCCTATATCTCCTCCGGGGAAGAATATGGGCTTCACGACATAGCTATCGGTTGTGAAGGCTATTTTACCCTTTATCTCGAGGCTTGCGGAGTCATCGAGCTTTTCGAGTATTGGGTTTTTAAACTGGGGGAGGAGCTTTTTTTCTATGAGTTCTCTTGTAAGTCTTCCTCCGCTTCCGTGGGATAGAAGGATTCTCATCTTATCCTCCGTAAATGTAGTATGCCGAGCATGTCCCCTCGGAAGATACCATGCATGGTCCCACCGGTTTTTCCGGGGTGCATATTTTTGAGAAGAGGGGGCAATCTGGTGGTTTTTTAATTCCCCTCAGTATTTCCCCGCAGATACATCCTTTGGGCTTGTAGGGTTCTCCGGGGTCAATTTCGAATCTCAAGAGGGCGTTTCTTTTTTCGAATTCTTTTTTTAATTTAAGTCCGCTTGCGGGCGTCTCGCCTATTCCCCTCCATCTCGCCTTATCGACCTCGAAGACTTTGTACATTATCTCCTGTGCTTTTTTATTTCCCTCGGGTTTTACGCTCCTTCTGTATGCTATTTCAACCCTTGGCTTGTTTTCCTCGAGCTGGGCTAAAAGCATATCTATAGCCATAAGTATATCCACGGGTTCGAATCCCGCAACGACCGCTCCTATTTTATAATCCCTGGGTATGAATTCCCAGGGGAGGGAGCCTATGACCGTGCTAACATGCCCCGGGCATATTATTCCCTTGAGGTCGACCTCACCGAGGTCGAGGATGGTTTTCATTATGGGCGGGGTTAGTTTATGTAGCGGAAATATGTAGAAGTTCTTTATGTTTTTTTCCTCAGCCTCGAGGATTGCTGATGCTACGGATGGGGCTGTTGTTTCGAAGCCTATGGCTATGAATATGACATCTCTATCTTTATTTTCCTCTGCTATTTTTAGAGCGTCGTCCGGAGAATAGACGACCCTTATATCCCTTCCCTTAGCCCTCGCCTCCTCGAGGCTGCCTTTTGATCCGGGGACCTTCATCATATCTCCGAAGGTTGTGATTATTACCCCGGGGATTTCTGAGAGGGCTACTGCGGCGTCAATCTCGCTCTGGTCCGTCACGCACACGGGACATCCGGGACCCGAGAGCATCTCTATATTTTCCGGGAGGAGGTCTCTTATTCCGAACCTGAATGCCGAGACTGTATGGGTTCCGCAGAATTCCATGAATTTCGCCCTTATATTTCTCTTTCTTATCCTTTTTACGAGCTTTTGTGCTATATCCCTTCTTCTGAAATCCTCAATATACTTCACCGAGCTACTCCAGTAGTTTTAGGGTCTCCTCAGCTTCCTCCTCATCGAGGATGTTTATGGCGTAACCCGCATGGACTAGGACATATTTCCCAACCTCGACATCGGGCGTTAGGGTTATATTTATGCTCCTTTTTATGCCTCCCATATCAACTTCAGCTCTGTTCCCCTCTATTTTTATAACCTTGGCTGGTATTGCGAGACACATCTCTCCTCCTTTTTATAAGGTCGACGAAGGCTTCAAGCCTTGTTATAAGGGGGCTCTTTGCCAGCTGTTCGTCGCAGTATATGGTGAGGACGGGGATTTTCTCCTTCGTCCTCATCATTATGTTCTGGGCTATGGCTTCCGGCATGCATGTGAAGGGGGCAAGATGCACAAGACCATCGAAGCTTTTTGATAGTCTCACCTTCTCCCCCACGGATTCAAGACCATGTCCCCCCACATCGTATTTTAGATATGGCTCCGCATATTTTTTCAGTCTCTCTTTTTCCCTGTCGAGGATATTGAGGTAGGAGCCCATGTTCGTCCATTCTGAGAAGAAAGTTGTTCTTGTTCTTCTTATCTCGCATCCCATCCATCCGAGCTCTCTCTCAAGGTTCATATTTGAGAAAGGCTCCATAACTACGAATAGCTCCCCTATTATCCCCACCTTGAGGGGCTCCGCATTCTCGATTTCCATCGAGTCCATCTCACCGAGATATTTTTTCTTTATATTTCTGAGCTCCCATATATCCTCGGCGAGGTCTATCTCCGCTATCATTTCCTTATAAAGCTTTTCGAGCCTCTTTTTATCCTTCACCCTTCCCCTCAGCTTATGCATCTTTCTTTCGAGCTCATCGAGGAGGGATAGCTTTGCTGTCCCGAGCCTGTATGCCTTTATAACCTTTGCCCAGGGGGAGTTGTTCGTGTACTCTTTCACCGCTTTCAGGACGGACAGGAGGTCTTTCTTTTCGCTTTTATATTTTAAGAATGTTTTGAAAGTTGTTTAAAAGGTTTCATGTT
>CAZTWH010000086.1:0-4399 GCA_964617575.1 uncultured Dehalococcoidia bacterium | reverse complement strand
CGTTCTTCTCAAGAAGGGACCCCTTACGGAGGAGGAGTGGGAGGAGATAAAAGCCCATCCCAAGATGGGAGCGGATATATTAAGGTCGTCGGGCTTCCTTGAGGAGCTTATCCCCCTCATCGAGGAGCATCATGAGAGGTGGGATGGGAAGGGCTATCCTAAGGGTCTTAAGGGAGAGGAGATAGACCTCGGAGCGAGGATTCTTGCGGTGGCGGATGCCTTCGACGCCCTGACATCGGACAGGGCTTACAGGAAAAGATTTCCCCCTGATGAAGCCATAAGGATTCTGAAGGAAGGGGCAGGTGTCCAGTGGGACCCGAAGGTTGTTGATGCCCTCATAAGAGTCCTTGAGAAGGAGCCTGAGATTATAGCTCAGATAGAGGAGAGGGTTTCCCTCAATATCTGAAGAGCTTCCTCAACCTCCATCTCCCTGACAATAAGGGGCGGCATAAATCTTATTATATTGGGCTTCGGCGAATTTAAAAGAAGCCCCTTATCAAGACATTTCTTCAAAACCTCATCCGCTATATCTTTCTCAAATTCTAAAGCTAAAAGAAGACCCATCCCCCTCGCCTCCCTCACAACATCGAAATCCCTCTCGATCTCCTTAAGCCCTTTGAGGAAGAATTCCCCAACCCTTTTCACACTCCTTAAAAGACCCGTCTCGAGTATAAACCTCAGGACGGTCAGGGCTGTCTTTGTTGCGAGGGGATTTCCACCGAAAGTTGAGCCGTGCTCCCCGACTTTCATGGAGGATGCGACCTCATCCTTTGATAGGAACGCCCCTATAGGGAAGCCTCCCCCGAGACCTTTCCCCAGCGTTACTATATCCGGCTTTACCCCGAATACTTCGAATCCAAAGAGCTCCCCGAGCCTCCCTATACCCGTCTGAATCTCATCCAGAATAAGAAGGATTCCCTTCCTATCGCATAGCTCCCTCACCCTCCTTAAATAATCCGGTGAAGGTATGATAACGCCACCTTCCCCCTGAACGGGCTCGAGCATAACGGCGCATGTCCTTTCATTTACGGCATCCTCTATCGCGGAGACATCGTTATACTCAACATTTATAAAGCCTTCCGGGAGGGGTCTGAAGGGTTTTCCGAATTTCTCCTGACCCGTTGCCGCCAGGGTTGCGAGGGTTCTTCCGTGGAAGGAGTTTTTCGCCGTTATTATCTCATATCTCCCCTCTCCGTATCTTCTCGCGAGCTTTATAGCCCCCTCATTAGCCTCAGCGCCGCTGTTCGCGAAGAAAGCCTTGCCGAGACCCGACCTCTCGCAGAGGAGCCTTGCGAGCTCTATCTGGGGTATGGTGTAGAACTGATTTGAGACCTGAATAAGCTTCCCCGCCTGCTCCCTTATAGCCTCTACAAGAACGGGATTTGAATGCCCGAGGGAGCAGACAGCCCATCCTCCCACGAAATCAAGATACTCCCTCCCCCTCTCATCCCACACCCTCACACCGCTCCCCTCAACTATAACAACGGGAACCCTCCTGAAAACCTGAAGAAAATACCTCCTCTCAAGCTCTATCCAGTCCATACGAGCCTCGTCCCGACCTTCTCGCCCCTGAAAGCACGAAGCAAAACCCCCTCCTCCCTCCCATCCATTATCAGAACCTCACAGCCCCCTTCACAAGCCCTTATCGAAGCCTTAAGCTTCGGTATCATCCCCCTCTCAGCAATCCCCTCATCTATAAGCCTGAGAGCATCCCCGACAGGGAGCTCCTCTATAACCTTCCCATTCCTCCCGTATACCCCCTCGACATCCGTGAGGATATAGAGGGATTTAGCCTTTATATGAAATGAAAGCTCGCCCGCGAGCATATCCGCGTTTATATTGAAAAGCCTCCCCTCCCCGTCCGTCCCTATGGGCGCTATAACAGGCGTGTATCCGTTATCGAGGAGGGAAAGGATGGGCTCCGGATTTACCTTCCTCACCCTCCCGACAAATCCGAGGGCTCTGTTCTCAAAATCCGTGAGGGTTAAAAGCCCATCCGCCCCTGAGAGACCGAAGGCTTTCACGCCGAAATTTATAAGCTTTGAAACTATCTCCTTATTAACAAGACCCGAGAGGACGGCGACTGCTACCTTTAAAGTCTCCTCATCCGTTACCCTCAGCCCCTTCTCGAACTTGGTCTCAACGCCCATTCTCTTAAGCCATGAGGTTATAATCTCCCCCCCGCCGTGGACTATTATTATCCTCTCTCCCCCTTTTACAATTCGGGAGATATCCTCGAGGCTTGTGTCCCTCTCCCCGAAGGTGCTTCCTCCTATCTTTACAACCCTCATCAGGTCGTATACCTGCTATTTATCTTAACATACTCCTCCGAGAGGTCGCACCCGAAAACCCTCGCCCTCCCCCTCCCGAGCTTTAGTTCTATGGAGACCTTTACCTCCTCCCCCGAAAACAGGGAGCGGAGTTTCTCCCTGTCGAAATCTAAGGGCTCCCCATCCCTGAAAACGATGGCATCCCCTATCTTTATTGAAAGACCTTTATCCTCAAACCCCGCCGAACCTATGGCTGAGAGAATTCTTCCCCAGTTCGGGTCCCCTCCGTGGACGGCGGATTTAAAGAGGGGGGAGGATGCTATTCTCCTCCCCAATAACCTCGCCTCCTCGTCATTTCTTGCTCCCGAGACCTCCACCTCTATTAGCTTTGTCGCCCCCTCGGCTCCCCTCGCTATATCCCTCGCAAATTTTTCGCATAGCATAATAAGAGCCTCCTCGAAGAGCTCCGGAGGTGGCTCAACCCCCGATAGCCCGTTTGAGGTGAGGATGACCATATCGTTGGGGCTTGTCTCCCCGTCTACCGTCAGGGAATTGAAGGAGAGGTCTATGGCTTTTTTCAGAGCCTTTCTCATATCCCCCTTTGATATAAAGGCGTCCGTTGTTATGAAGCAGAGCATTGTTGCGAGCTCCGGGTGGATCATCCCCGCTCCTTTGGCTACCCCACCGACCACAACCTCCCTCCCCCCCGCCTTTATTGAAACAGCTCCCTCTTTGGGAGCCCTGTCCGTTGTCATTATAGCCCTTGCGAAATCATGCCCCCCCTCTTTTGTGAGCCTTATCTCCCCTATATGGTCCCTTATTTTCAGGATCGGCAGGGGCTCCCCTATAACACCTGTGCTCGCGAGGAGAACCTCCTCCTCTTTTATACCGAGGATCGCTGCCGCGAGTTTTCCGACGAGGATGGCGTCCTCAATCCCCCTTCTCCCCGTCCCCGCATTCGCGCAACCGCTGTTGACGACAACAGCCCTTCCCCTGGGGAGCCTCTTCATCGTTATGAGGAGGGGCGCAGCTTTAACCCTATTTTTTGTGAAAAAGCCGACGGATACAGCCGGGACCTCCGAATATAAAATTCCGAGGTCAAGACCCTCCCCTTTTATGCCCGCGGAGGTCGCCCCTGCTAAAAAGCCCTGGGGGGAAGTTATCGTCCCTCCCTCTATGAACTCAGGCATTTTTCACACCTTCTATCCTTTCTATAAACCTTTTTACCTCCTCCTCCCCCACATCCTTGCCCATCATATCCCTTATCTCCCTTACCCTCTCCTCCTCCGAGAGCTCGAGGATATTGCTCCTCACCCTTCCGTTCCTAACCTCCTTCCTCACACAGAAATGGGTGTCCGCGAAAACGGCAACCTGAGGAAGATGGGTTATGCAGAGAACCTGATGCTCCTTTGAAAGCTCATAAAGTTTCTTGCCTATAATCTCACCGCTCCTCCCAACACCTATATCTATCTCATCGAAGACGAGAACGGGTATGTTGTAGGACCTTGAGAGGATCGATTTGAGGAGGAGAAGAAATCTCGACATCTCCCCCGTCGATGCCGTTTTGGAAAGGGGCTTTAAAGGCTCTCCCGGGTTTGTTGAGACATAAAACTCAACCTCATCTATGCCCCACGGATGGAGGAGGCATTTCCTCCCATCCGGGAGCTCTATCCCATCCTCCGCCTCCTTGCTCTCAACCTTTACCTTGAATTCGACACCCCCGAGACCCACATCCTCAAGCCCCCTCCCCACCTCCTCCTCAAGCCTTCTCGCCCCTTCTCTCCTCAAATTCGATAGCTCAAGGCAAAGCCATCCGAGCTCAGCCCTTATATTCTTTATCTCCTCCTCCACCCTCCCCTTCCTCTCCTCAAGGGATGAAAGCTCGGAAAGCTCCTTTTCAGCCCTCTCAAGGAATTTGAAAACCTCCTCAACGGAGCCTCCGTATTTCCTCTTTATATCCCTTATCTCCGTAAGCCTCGACTCTATCTCCTCTATCCTCCCCGGCTCAAAATCTACAAGCTCCTTGTATCTCCTCAGCCTCTCACCAACATCCTCTATCGTATAGAGAGCCTCCTCAAGCCTTTCTGATAGCTCCTTTATCCCCTTATCTATCCTCGCAAGCTCCCTCA